>JALUBM010000324.1 GCA_027044845.1 Sulfurimonas sp. | reverse complement strand
TTCAAAGAGTATTTTTAATATAGAATATGATTTATGGAAACAATTAAAAGATAAGCCAGGTAAATATACTGAAGGGGATTGGCAAATAAATATTTTTGACATTTGAATATGAAATTTAAAATCCATCGAGGTACAAAAGAAATAGGCGGTTCTTGTGTTGAAATCTGGACAGAAAGCACAAGGATACTGCTTGATTTTGGAATGCCAATAGTTGAGAAAGACGGAAAGGAATTTGACTTTGGAAAATACAAAAACTTATCACCAAGAGAATTGGTTAATAAGGGAGTTTTGCCAAATATTGAAGGACTTTATGACAGCTCGAAAAACTTGATAGAGGGTGTAATTATTTCGCATCCGCATCAAGACCATTTCGGATTAACAAATTTTATAAATGATAATGTTCAATTTTATTTAGGAGAAGCAACTCATAAAATAATAGAACTCAACAATTTATTTACACCGCAAGAAATCCATTTGAAAAACACGAACTATTTTGAAAAAGAAAAGACTTTTAAAATAGGCGATATTTCAATTACGCCATATTGGGCAGACCATTCCGCTTTTGATGCATATTCGTTTTTAGTTGAAGCAAACGGAAAAAGTCTATTTTATTCGGGAGACTTCCGCTCTCACGGCAGGAAAGCAAAGGTATTTTATTGGTTTACTCACAATGCTCCGCAAAATGTTGATTATTTGCTTCTTGAAGGTACAACAATTGGCAGGGATAACAAACCGTTCAAAACAGAATCAGAAATTGAAAATAAATTAGTAAAAGTATTCAACCAACAAGGAAAAATCAACCTGGTTTATACTTCCGGGCAGAATATAGACAGATTAACTTCAATTTATAGAGCTTGTAAACGGACTGGAAAGATATTTGTTGTCGATGTTTATGTTGCAAAAGTTTTGACAGAATTATCACAGTTTGGAGAAATCCCCTATCCATTAGACAATTTTAAGGAAATAAGAGTGATGTTTCCCTATTTCACAAGTCGTAGATTAAGTAATGAAGGAAACGAAAAAGTATTATATCAATTCAAGAAATATAAAATAACAAAAGAAGAAATCACTAATCAGTCAGATAAAATTGTAATGATTGTAAGACCTTCAATGCAAAAAGACTTGGAACATATTAACGGAATAGAAAATGGAAACTTAATATATTCAATGTGGGAAGGATATTTAAAGAAGCCGACCACAATAAAATTTGTTGAATACCTAAAAAATAGAAATTTCAAATTATATAAAATTCATACAAGCGGACACGCTGATACAAAAGCTTTAAAAAAAATGGTTGAAGCTATAAAACCAAAAAATATCGTTCCAATTCATACATTTGAAGGAGATAAATACAAGGATATATTTAGTGTACCAGTAGTAGAATTAAATGACGAAGAAATTAAAGAAATATAAATGCGACCCCATCCCCTTTTCTGTTGGCACTCAAAATAATCTTGTGTCTCCACACAGGATAGTTGTTTAAAATTCAGGGTAATATGTAGAATGAAAAATCTAAAGGAGGCAAAGGGTAACCAAGAGAATCTAAATTAACAATCCAAGAGGTGGGGAATTTAAATGACCCAAAAGTGGGGATTTTTGGTTGACTTTAACAACATACAAGGTAAGATTGTGTATAATAAAAAAATGCTTACACAAAAGAGGTGAGGCGGTCTATATCATGATGTTGAACTATTCTTAAAGAAATATTGGCAGGAGGTTTTAAGTGCAAATAGCAGGCTTTAAAGATATAAAACGTTTTGTTCTTTTTGAAAATCCAAAACTTATTACTATACAATCACTTAAAGACGTTCAGAAAATTCCTCTTGACCAGGAAGTTCTTTTAATAGTTTCTCCTGATGTAAGCCTAAATGACTTACCTAAATCTCCTAATTATTATATAGTTGTTGCTAAATTCCCCCAACAGTTTAAGAAGGAGCTCGAAAATGCTAAAAAGGGTAAGTTTTCACCGGGCTTTCCAACTTATAGAAATGCATACAGTTTTGATCATTGATTCTTATTGTTATGTTATCACAAATTTTTAAAGAGGAAAGAGGGAGGGTGGATAAAATTGTTTTAGGGATTGTATGTACTATTCAATAAAAGCACTACTGGATCTTGGGAAGGATGTTTCACAGATTGGAAGAGAGCTAAAGACTGGCAGAAAAACAGCGAGGAGATTAAGAAAAAGATAGAAAGCGGAGAGATTGAAACGCCCGCCATCAAAAGGAAAAGCATACTTAATCGACCAACACCAGTTAAAATAAAGCATTACATAGAAAGACCTGAAAACACACAGATTTACGCAAAATATGGGGCGAGATCACTATAATTATAATACAGGCAAATTCTTTAAATCAACAATCTCTATAGCTTTTTCAAACTGCTCAGGATAATGCGCCTTCAAGTAAGCCGTTTGATAAGCAATATAGGCATAGGCGGCGGAGTGTGATTTATTAAAACCGTATTCGGCAAACTTTGCTATCAAATCAAATATATGCTCTGCTTTCTGTTTGTCTATATTATTCTCCACGCTTCTTTGAATAAAGGATGCTCTTTGTTCTTCCATTACCT
>JALUBM010000323.1 GCA_027044845.1 Sulfurimonas sp. | reverse complement strand
CATATGCAGTTCTAAAATCAACATTGAACTTTAAATTATCATTATTTGCCAATTTATTAACAGCACTAATTTTTTTTGTATTTCTACTCTGTTTCTTCTCTAACTTCGCAATTTTTTCATTTTGAATTTTTTCAAGCTTAGCTATTTGAGCTTTTAATTCATTTATTTGCACCTGCATATTTGTATCTGCATACATAACTGTACTTAAAACAGCAATAGCAGAAAATACTAGAATTTTTTTCATAGTCTTTCCTTATATTTAAAATAAGTTAAACTCAATAATCTTTAAATTTATAACACTTCTATAGTAACATCATCTCCGACAATTAAAATATCACCTGCGATTATTTTTGCTCTTTTACGTAATTCTACTTCACCATTGCGTGTTACATATCCTTCAGCTACGATCATTTTAGCCTGTGCACCACTATCTACCAAATCAAGTACTTTTAAGAGCTTAAAAAGTTCTATATACTCATCTTTTAGTTCAAATTTCATCTATTCTCCATTTATTAATTTTAATTTTTTACTTCTTGTTAATTTCTTTATCGCGTACTCACATTTTAAAGCCATACTTCTATTTTCACATTTTTTATTATATACTAATATAACAGGTCTTCTTATTTTTGTATATTTTGCACCTTTACCCGTATTATTATGCTCAAATAACCGCCGTTGTAAATCAGTAGTAACCCCAGTATACAGACTAGAATCGCTACACTGTAAAATATAAACATAATAGGGCATTTTTCTTCCTTTAAACGAACTATATCATAAGTAACGTATCATTTTGTAACAATTTGTAAAGAAGCTACAAATTTAGTTGTAAATAATAAAAAGTTATAATATAATATTATCACAAATAAATCACTTTTTTTAGCACAGGAAAAGCATATGAAAAAGCACAAAGTAATAATTGTTGAAGATGACGAAATCACATCACTCAATTTAAATATGTCTTTACAAAAACATGGCTATAGTGTCGTAGCAATATGTGATAATGCACCACAAGCGAAAAATAAAATTGCTACACACAATCCTAATGTTGTTATAGTCGATATTTCCTTACAAGAGAGCAACGACGGTATTGAACTTGCAAAAATTATTAAAGAAAAATACGATATTCCTTTTATCTATTTAACCTCATATAGCGATGATGACATAATTGCCCAAGCAAAACTTACTGAACCTTACGGCTATATCGTAAAGCCTTTTGACCCAAGTTCACTCCATGCAACTATACAAATGGCACTATTTAAATACAAGCAAGAAAATGAGAGAAAAGAAAATATAGATTCCCTGAAGGTAGACAAACTCAACCTTGAAAAACTGCTTTATTCCAAGCGTTCCTCTGACAAACCTATTGTTCCTTTTGGAGATGATTACCATCTTGATATTAGCATATGCGAAACGTTTTATAAAGGACGGAAAATAAAGCTCACAAAAAAAGAAAATGCATTTTTACGTCTTCTTGTTGCCCAACTGGGACTCGTCGTATCATTTGAACAAGCTATGAACTATGTCTGGGATGAAAACGGTGCTACCGAAAACAGTGTAAGAACCCTTGTATGGAGGCTAAGAAATAAACTTGAGACAGATATTATAAAAAATGCTTCAGGAATAGGCTACTATATAGAAGAGTAGTTTCTTAACATATTTGAATAGATTCTATCTTATCACGTATAGATTTAAAAGTTTCTTCATAATTATAACTTGAATCCTCAAATTTTGCTTTTGCTTCCATTTCACCTGCATTTTTTTGCAATTCATCTATTCTAAAGTTACCGCTTGAACCTTTGATACTGTGAGAAAGCAGCACTATTTTTTTATAATCTCTTGTCTCAATTGCCAGATGTAAATCAACAATCGTAGTTTGCATTTTCTTTAAAAAAAGAGTAAGCAGCATAATAAGTTCATCTTCACTTAGCATCAGTTCTTTAAGTAATTTTGCCGTATTTAAACCAATAATCTCTTTTTTACTTTTTAATAAAAAAGACTTTTGTTCTTTTGTTTGTATGCTAGAAGAATCTAACTGAAGATAGGAGATAAAGAGACGTTCAAGTTCCTTTAAGACCAAAGGTTTTCCTAAAAATTCATCAAAACCATTGAGTAAATCCTTCTCTTTACTTCCTTTGATGACATTTGCAGTCAACGCAGAAATAGGTGTATGTCGTAAACCATATTCCTGTTCATAATTGATAATTTTTTCTACAGCTTGCGTACCATTCATAATAGGCATCTGCTCATCCATTAAAATCAAATCATAATCATTATTTTGATAAAGTTCAAAAGCTTCGAGCCCGTTTTGTGCCAAATCAAAAGTAAGTCCATGTCTTGTAAGTATTATTTTGACAAGTTCTTGATTCGCTTCATTATCTTCTGCAACTAAAATATGTCCTTTAAACTTGTTTGATATTCTTTTTTTATGGACTGATGACAACTCAGGGCTTAAAAGTTCATGAAAAATTTTATAAATTTTAGAACAGTATAAAGGAAAGCACATTGCTTTAATGTGAGTATATTGATCATACATATCATATTCTCTACTCATCAATGCTATGTATTTTTTATCTGAATTAATAATCTTATTC
>JALUBM010000322.1 GCA_027044845.1 Sulfurimonas sp. | reverse complement strand
GTATATATAGGATAAAGATTGAAAAAAGAGGCAATAATATTACTAAATATGGGGGGACCCAATAATTTAAATGAAGTAGAAATGTTTTTAAAAAATATGTTTGCAGATAAAAATATTTTGACTATGAAAAGTAATCTTGTAAGAAAAATGGTCGGCGGCTTGATTGTCTTTAATCGTGCAGAATCTTCTCAAGAAATTTATAGACAACTTGGCGGAAAATCTCCTATTATTGGTCATACAAAAAATCTTGTAGAAAAATTACAAAATAAACTTGGTGAAAATTTTATTGTTGATTTTGCTATGCGTTATACACCTCCTTTTGCCTGTGAAGTTGTAGAACGCTTACATAAAGAAGATGTGGACAAAATATATTTGATTCCTTTGTATCCGCAATATTCTACTACAACAACAAAATCATCTCTTGAAGATTTTCATACATGTTATCATAAGAGTAAAGGTGATGCTCTCCTGATTGAAATAAAGCATTTTTTTGAAAATAAAGCATATAATAAAGCTATTATAGAAAATATCAAACAAACTGTTGGTACGAGTGAATATCGTGATTTTGATATAATATTTTCAGCACATGGGTTACCTCAAAAAATCATAGATGCTGGTGATGTGTATGAAAAACACATAAACCGTCATATGGACATTTTAAAAAAGATGATGCAAGAAGAACAAATGGTATTTCATGATATTCATTTAGCATATCAATCAAAAGTAGGGCGTATGCAGTGGTTAAAGCCTTCTCTTGAAGAAAAGCTCAAAACGGTTAGAAATAGAGGTGTTGTTATTTTTCCTATTGCTTTTACTATTGATAATTCAGAAACAGCTTATGAACTGGATGTCGAGTATCGTGAAGTAGCCAAGGATTTTGGTTTTAAAGAATACCGTGTTTGTAAATGTCCTAATGATAGTGATTTGTTTGTAGATACCCTTGTTGAAATCTATAAAAAGATGAATTTTCTTTAATTTTTTTTAATTGTGTAATGATATAATTGTAACAAATAAGTATATAAGGATAAATATGAAAAGAAGAGATTTTTTTAAGACCTCAATTGTTGCTTCTGCCGCTATTTTGGGTACAACTGAATTATCGGCAGATACTCATGAACCGAAAAATTATAAAGAAATATCAGAGGTAAATTTCCCAGAGAAAGTGCCGATGATTGTACATTCTGATAGACCGCCACTATTAGAATCACCAAGGTCTGTTTTTACGCGTGGGATTACTGAAAATGATAAATTTTTCGTAAGATGGCACCTTCCAGATATTCCTCAGCATTATGATCCAGATGCGTATTCAATTAAAATTAATGGTTTAGTTGAAAAAGAGCTAAATATAACACTAAAAGAGTTAAAAACAGGTTTTGAACAAGTAGAAGTAGCTGCTGTACAACAATGTGGAGGAAATTCTCGTTCGGCATTTAGTCCTATAACAGGTGGTATTCAGTGGGGTAGTGGTGCTATGGGATGTGCAAAATTTAAAGGTGTGAGACTTCGTGATGTATTAAATCGTGCTGGACTAAAAGAAGGTGCGAGCTGGGTAGGTTTTAACGGTAGAGAAACTGCTGCTTATTATAAAACGCCAGATTTTGTCAGAGAACTTGCTATACATGAACTTGATGACCATGTTATACTTGCATATGAAATGAATGGTGAAGATTTACCATACCTCAATGGTTATCCTGTTCGTCTTATTATTCCAGGATATTATTCTGATAGTTGGGTAAAAATGTTAAGTACAATTACTGTAGCAAACAAGTACAAACACTTATTCTTTATGGATAAAGGTTATCGTATCGCAGATAATAAATGTGAATGTGAAATGCCAGACCATTTATACAAAACTACAAAACCTATTACGACTATGAATGTAAAATCAATTATTGGTTTTCCTGAAAATGGAATGAAAATGTATCATAATTCTGAAATTGTTGTTCGTGGTGTTGCATGGGATGATGGTGCTGGAATTGATAGCGTAATGGTCTCTACTGATAATGGCAAAACATGGGATGAAGCTCTTCTAAAACAAGAAAATGGTCGTTATTCATATACAGAATTTAGATATGCATTTAAACCTACTAAATATGGTAAATTGACTTTTATGGCGAAAGCAAAAAACAATTTAGGCAAAGAACAGCCATTATCAAAAGATATTGGATGGAATCGCGGTGGATACAAATATAATGGTATCGATGAAGTTACAGTAGAAGTAATATAAGGAAAAAAAATGAAAAAACTATTATTGATAACAATCTTATTGACGGGTTCACTTTTTGCACAGGTTAAAGGTAATATTGAAGTTCCTTACATCCCATATAAAATTAAAATGGGTAAAGGTTTTAGTACAGTTCAAGCAAATTGTTTAACATGTCACTCTTTTGGATATGTTCTAAATATGGGAAAACAGCCAAAAGCTTTTTGGGAAGAAAAAATACATAAAATGGTACACTCTTTTAAAGCACATATTAAGAAAAAAGATCAAGTTATTATTGCAAACTATCTTTTTAAATATTACGGAAATGGTAAATTAAAATAAGTTTGATAGGGAGGAGTAGTTACTCCCCCTGATAATATTAAAAAAGGGAGTCA
>JALUBM010000321.1 GCA_027044845.1 Sulfurimonas sp. | reverse complement strand
CTGGTAAACAAGTTCACTGTAAAGCCCTGCTTGTTTGTTTGTTGTTGTACCTATATCTTTATTACGCTGCAAGTATTCACTCTGCCAAATAAGAGAGCTATACGCGCCAAGTTGGTCACGCATTGTCAAATCAGCACCATACACATTCGTTGCGTTTGTCGTTGTGTTTTTTCCATGAGCAAGACTCACACCACCTAAAATAGAAAGGTCATCTCCAACATCTACACTTGATTTCACATACCCAACATAGAGGTTATTTTCCTCTGTATCACCAAAACTTCTATCATTCGTTCCCTGCAATGCTTCAACACCTGCCATAATGTAAGTATCTGTTGGTGCTACCCATTGAAGTTGTATTCCCGCATCACTAATGCCATCTGGTCCAAAAAGTGCCTTGTAAATGATGGGCTGGTCATCAAAGTGCCAAGCATGTTGATGTTTTGAATTGATACGCCCAAAATCACTTTTAAATTTTCCTGCTTTTATTCGCAAAGCATACGGTAAAGATGTTGTTTGAACATACGCCTCACCTATCTCAAGCTTGTTAGGATGCAAATGAAACATAGCAAAGGCATCAAAATATGGGTCAACTGAAGAGTGCATTGCTACCTCTGCATAATTTAGATTAAACCCTCTATTTTTATTGAAAGGAAGTTCTGCACCACCTGATGAAATAAAGCCTGGAATTGCCATTTTACTATACGCAGTATTATTCACATCACGACCAACAGCCGACATATTTAAAATAAGTGCGATGTCAGGCAGATAGGCATTTTGTGAAAAAGATGCACTTGTATTGAGTGTACCTTGACTCTTTTGTGAAAGCATATCAAGCTGCGTTTGCAATTTTTCTATTGCCTTTTTTTGTTTTTGTAGTTCTACTTGTGTTGCATTTGTATCTGCATTAGCAAAGAGAGATGCACAAGCAAATAACGACAAACATACTGTTTTTTTCATTATTGTCTCCAAATTGTTCTAATATTTTTTATTGTTGTAAAAATTAGGAGAAGTGTGGAGGCGCTCTTGCGTTTAGAGGATTAAATAATTTTTTAGCTATAAGATTCTCTAGCTCTGCGACAATAGCTTCATGAAAAATTTCAAGTTCAGAGACATAAACAACATCCATAGGCGTATCGGCATTTGCCATACCCGCCTTAATGGTACATATTTTACAATCACTATGTTGCTTAAGGTCATTATGATAGTGCATACTCCCAAGCAGCGTTGCCACAAGGAAGATAATGCTGAAATATTTTCTTAAAAAGCTATGTTTCATAGAGAAATTTTATCATAATTGCTATAAATTTCAGATGATTTTATTGTGCTTGCAACTCTTTTATACTCTCTTTGCCACCCATTGGAATTGTCACTATTTTTTTAGCATTTAAGTTCATCTTATTTAAGTCCACCATTCTGATTTGAGAATTATTATAGGTACGGAAGTAAAACTTTTTCGCCTTTAAATCACTTGCACTTGTCCATGTTGTAAAGTCTGCAACGATATTTCCATGTTTATCTTTATGTGGCTCTCTTGCAGAACCCTTTGGAATATCAAAGTTGTTAAGAATGTGAAATGCCTCAATAACAGTCTCTTTGCCATTAGGTGTCGGAAGAATTGATGTTGAAAAAGCGACCGCTCTTACAAAACGAGACGGTGGTGTGAAATCACCAGGAAGTCCAACCATACCAGCACCCATACCAAAAGGTTTCAGCTCAATGCCACCAACTTTTCTAGTCTTAGGCTGTATAACACCCAGATTTGGATAATTTCTAAGATTTGTCATATGCCAATCAAATGAAGGAGAGTTTGTCAAAACACCTAGTGGATTATCAAACACATGCAATTTTCCCTTTAAGTATTCGATGACGATACTTTTACCCTTTGCATCTGTAACTATAAAATGCACAGGTGGCACAAACCCCCACTCTTTAAATACAACGGCAGGAACGACAATATTTTTAATATTCTTTTTTACCTCTTCAGTCGTTGCAAAATTTTCAAGTATGTATGAACCTAACTCCCATACTGCAATAGTATTTTTTGCATCACTCTTTTTATACGGCATATAGACAGCTGTTGTTGGATGGTAGAAAAGTCCCATAGCGAGACCTTTTTCATTAAAGCCATCAAAAATCCAAGGAACACCTGAACCATTTGCACCAATGGATGCATACTTAGATGTCCACTTCTTCCCATTTTTTCCATCTGGCGTAGTTCCCTGACGTTTGTATCCACGAGGAACAACTAAAACATTTGAACCTAAATCCACTGCAAACTCCAAAGTACGTGCATGAATAACACTTCCGTCTTTGGCTGTTAGAGTAATCCCTGTACACGCATCACTCGCTGTTGTAAACATAGTTGCTGCTAGAGCAAAACTCGCTATATATCTTTTAAACATTTTTTTTCCTTTCCATGATAAATCACACCTAAAACCTTTATATCTTTTATGTGCATCGGTTTCACTTTCAAGGGATTCTCCTCTAAAAGTGTAAAATTAGCTACTTTTCCTACCTTTATAGAACCCATATCTTTCTCAAGACTCAATGTTCTTGCTGCGTTTATAGTGATACCTTTGAGCGCTGTATAGGCATCAATT
>JALUBM010000320.1:2274-2621 GCA_027044845.1 Sulfurimonas sp. | reverse complement strand
TTGTGCATCATTTTTAGAAGAAAATCCATTTGTTTGATTTTCTAAAAAAGTAGAAATTTTTGATTCTAAATTTGATATTTTTTTTGAATACTTTTCTAACGCAGTATCACTGCTTAATATTTTATCCATTTTACTTTTGAAGGTATTATGAATATCATATACATCTACAACTGCACTATTGAGAAATTCTGTTGTATAACTATTGTCTGTTGCAAAAAGCATACTAGAAAAGATGAGGGATAATCCGATTATTGTTTTTTTCATACTGTTTTTCCTTTGAAATTATAAAAGAATTATGACAAATCTTTGTTAGTGGAGTGTAAGCGGTAAAGGGAGATATTGAAGAA
>JALUBM010000320.1:0-2264 GCA_027044845.1 Sulfurimonas sp. | reverse complement strand
ATCTGTTATAGTGGCATTTAATGGAGTTCTGAATTTAATTTAATTTCTCTTTTTGAACGGGATGCTGTGATTTCACCGTTTAAAGAATTTTGTCTAAAGTGAAGACCGTTAAAAAAAGATAATTGTTTTGCTTTAAAAATCTCACCCTCTATAGTAATACCTGTATTTACCTCTCTGATTTTTTCAAGTTCAGAAGCATAAATACCTACTTTTGTACCTTCAAGAATCGCTAAACCTGCATCTATAATACAGCCATCACCTAAAGGAATACCACAAACTGAATTTGCACCTAAAAGACAGTTTTTGCCTACAGAAATAGGATTGCCATCTGTTCCACTAAGTACACCAAGAATCGAAGCACCACCACCGACATCTGAACCGTCACCAACGATTGCAGAAGATGAAATTCGACCTTCCACCATACAAGCACCCGTAGTTCCTGCATTAAAGTTTATGTATGATGCACCTGGCATTACTGTTGTTCCCGCTGCAAGTTGTGCACCAAAACGAACTTTTGAGGTCTCTAATATACGCGTATTATCAGCAGGAATAATGTGCTGTAAAAATCTTGGAAATTTATCTACAAAATCAATATGTGGATATTCATTTGCAAGTTTTAACTCGATTTCAAACTCTCTTAAATAATCAAGCTCTATCGGTTGACCATTTGACCATGCAACATTTGGAAGTGCACCGAAAGCACCGTTAAGGTTGATTTCACGAAGTCCGACTTTTGCCAAAGAGATTGCATAAAGTTTTAAGTATGTTGCCTCAACGCTCTTGCAAGGAGCATCTTCAAAGATGAAACATACTTTAAATTCACCTTCTAAAGAACCGCTGTTGATTATTTGCGAATATAGTGCAGAAATAACTTGAATATTTTTATGAGCATCCCCGTGTGCTTCATCCGAGTAAGGTGTAAAAGCATTGAGACAATTTTTTAAAAATTGTAAATTAATATTACATACCACTTCATTTTGAGTAAAATCAACTTCAATACCTTGATCTGCAAGTGCCTGTATAAAAATAGCGGCACTTCCGAAATTTTCATCCCAGTTTACAATTGGATATGTCGCTTGAAGAGCTTTATCTACGTGTAACTGTCCTAAATCTACTCTTGTGATACCAAAAGCCAAAGGATCTTTATATCCTTTTGTATTTGTTTTAATGTTTTTTACCAATGCCTTAAAAGCATCTGCTGTTTGAATAACTTCCATTGAATTCTCGCTTAATAAATTTGATTTGCAATTATACTTAAAAACTCCTAATAAGTTACTGCATTCAAATTTAATTTATAGCGTAACACATCCCATAAAAATAGTGGAGTACTCACAAAATTTCTTCTCCACATTCTTTTTGGTTCTTTTACTAATCTTCCTAACCATTCTAAATGTAAGTCTAACCAAAATTGGCTTGGTCTTTCAACTGTTCCAGCATAAAAATCAAACACGGCACCTATAGAACTAGCAACTTTAAAATCTAAACTATCTCTATGCTTATGTAACCATTTTTCTTGTTTAGGGGCTGTCATACCTATAAAAAGAACATCTGGTTTAAATGCATTTATTTTTGAAATTATAATATCATTTTCTTCTTTGGAAAACTCAGGCTTAAAAGGTGGCGAATAGCTTTGTACTTTTATATTGGGATATTCTAATGTTGTTTTTTCTTTTATACTTTCCAAAGTGTTTTGAGATGCTCCCATGTAAAATACTTTAGCACTTCTCTCATCCATTTTTTCAAGTAAAAATTTATGTAAATCAGCACCAGCAATCTTTTTTATATCTTTTTTAACTATTTGCTTTGCTGCCAAAACTATCCCACTACCATCAGGAATGAGAATATCACTATTTTGTAAGGCTTCATAAAACAATTTATCTCTTTTAGCTGTAACATACGAATGTGGATTAATGGTATTTATAACTTTTTTTGTGTCTAAATTTATAGACATTAGTTCATTCGCAAACACCTCATAATTCATAATTTTCATGACTTAAATACCTTCACCAAATTATCTTCAAACTGTTCTAAACTAAAGTTATCTAAGTATCTTTGTCTGCAATATTGTGCAGTTTTTATATTTAGAAACTTTTCTATTAATTTATCAAATGATTTTTCTAACTTATTTAAGTCATCTACAACGATTCCACTTTTTTCATCTATTATAAAAGGAATAGAAGCCTCATCTGTAGATAAAACTGGTAAACCATACGAAAAAGCTTCCAATATTGCTAGTGGAAAAGCTTCATTGTCATCCCTAGTGG
>JALUBM010000319.1 GCA_027044845.1 Sulfurimonas sp. | reverse complement strand
GTTTATATGATTTTGAAGAAGCCCAGAAAATCGAAAATATTAGAAATAACTTACTAACTATAACAAGATTATTTGGTAATTTTAATACTGTTATAGCAAGTATAGGGCTTTTTAATATTATTGACCGTTCTTTTAGTCATTTTCTCTCTTTTTTAGAAAATTTAGATGATTCCATCATTCTTGATAAAGCGAGAAGAATACTCCTTACAACTTTAATGCGTGGTTTGATTGATGATTTAGAACAATGGATAATAAATCTTTTTTTAGAACATAAAACAGATGATATTCATTATTTTGATGCTTCTTTTGCTGAAAACTGTTTAGAGATAGAAAAGATGTTTCTTGAAAATGATGAAGAAGTTATGAACGATGAGGTAGAAGAAGATGATGATTCACTTGAATTTTTTTAGGAAAAACCATGAAAACATATAACTATCTAATAGAAGAAACAGATGATTTATCACAAATTTTCAATAATGAGTATAAACAAATTATAGAAAGTGATTCTGTACTTATACAAGTGTTTTCAGGAGAAAGTAGAGAACGCTTTGAAGCAATTTTGATATTTTTAGCTTCAAAATTTAAAAATGCAAAAATCATAGCTTCTTCAACAGATGGAGAAATTTATGAAGGAAAAATTTTTACGTTGCAAACAGTAGTATCTCTATCAATTTTTGAAGCAACAGAAATAAATATTGCTTATTCAAATACAAATTCCTCTTTTGAGACTGGTGTGGCACTTGCTAAAAAACTTGTAACACCAAGAACAAAACTGCTTATTGCTTTTGCTGATGGTTTATCATGCAACGGAGAGGAGTTCTTGAACGGCATCTATTCTGTCGCACCAAATGTAAAAGTTGCAGGTGGTCTCTCAGGAGATAATGCAAAATTTGAACATTGCTATGTTGGTTTGCAAGGGAATCTTTATGATAAGGGTGCTGTTGGGGTTGCATTTGATTCTGACATCTTACATGTAAAAAGTTTTTATAATTTTGGCTGGAATAAAGTAGGGCGAAAACATATTATCACCAAGTCGGATAAAAACAGAGTTTATATGATAGATGATATGACAGCAGTTGATTTTTATAAAAAATATTTAGGTGAACAAATTGCTAATAAATTACCAGTTGTGGGTGTAGAATTTCCTTTGATTATCGAAAAAGATGGTTTGGATATTGCAAGAGCTGTTGTTGCAAAATATAAAGATGGAAGTTTGGGCTTTGCTGGAACTTTATTGGAACAAGGAGAAGTCTATCTTGGTATTGGTGATATAAAGACAATAGTTTCTAATCCTTTAAAAGTTTCAAAATTAGTCGTCGAGAGTTTTTTTATATATTCCTGTATGGCACGGCGTCGTTTTTTACTTAATAACATGGAAGAAGAGCTATTGCTTTTCAAAGAGTTAGCACCTACGAGTGGATTTTTCACGTACGGAGAATTTTACACAGAAACAAAACCAGAGCTTTTAAACCAAACATTAACAGCCGTTGTTCTATCTGAATCAAATAATCAAATAGATTTAAAAAAGCAAGAAGATATACTGGTGGAAGAAAAATCTAATACGCCTTTGATACATCTATTGTCTGTTGTGACAAAAGAGTTGCAAAAAGAAGAAGAAAAGTTGGAAGAGTCAAGAAAAGCGTTAGATGCAGAGAAACTCAACATGGCTCTCTTGCAGAAAATGGCACATATCGGAACATGGGAATTAGACTTGGAAAGTAAAAAAATCAAATGGTCTGATGAGAGCTATAAAATATATAAAAGAAACAAATCTCTTGGTTCGCCAACTTATTTTGAGTTTATAAATATGGTTGTGGAAGAAGATAGAGAAAAACTTTTAAAAGCACAAAAACAATTATATGATGATTCTATTCAAAGTATAGAGATACATACAAAAAGAGATGATGGCAAGATTCTTACAATTATCGAAAGTGGTAAAATGATATTTAAAGATGATAAGCCGTATAAAATTATAGGAGTGTCTCTTGATATAACAGAATTAAAGCTGAAAGACAGCCTTATTATGCAGCAATCAAAACTTGCACAAATGGGTGAAATGATAAATATGATAGCTCATCAATGGAGACAACCGCTAAATGCCATCAGTGCAGCAGCTATTAAGTTAAATATGCAAAATGGAATGAATTTAATAACAAGTGAAGAAATAAGTAAGACAACACTGTTCATAGAAAGTACGACACAAGAGATGTCCAATATTATTAATGACTTTATGAATTTCACAAAACCAACACATGAAAAAGAAATAATACAAATAGAAAAAATTATAAATGATATTTTGCAGTTAATGGGGGTGCAGCTTAAAAATCATAATATAGTATTTTCTACCGATATTGAGGAAAATTTAACTCTCCTAATATATAAAAAAGACTTAGAACATGTGTTGATAAATCTCATTTCAAATGCACGAGATGCTTTTGATGGTACCAATATAGAAGAAAAAACAATTTTACTTAAAGCTTATTCTCAAGATAAAAATTGTTTTATAGAGGTTGAAGATAATGCAGGTGGTATAAAGACGGACATTATAGAGAGAATTTTTGAACCCTATTTTACAACAAAAGAGCAGGGTAAAGGAACAGGGCTAGGACTGTACATGAGTAAAAAAATAGTCGAAGAAAATCTCGATGGGAATTTATAT
>JALUBM010000318.1 GCA_027044845.1 Sulfurimonas sp. | reverse complement strand
CCGCTTCACGGCTTAGGGGTTCAAATCCCCTCTCTGGTACCACAACACCTAATTCTTTAACTTGATTTGGAATTTATGAGTATTATTTAAATTTTAAATGTAAGCTGTATTGTCTCATCCGAAAAAGAACTACTTATATTTTTTAATTCTAAAATACTAATACTTGGTTTATTTTTGAGTATCAAATCTTTTGAAGAAGGATTTTATTATGTTCATCCTCGCAATCAGTCGTACGCAAGTATGAAATTTGAAGAAAAACTAAAAAACACAAAGAGCATTTATTATGAAAAATCTAATACTAAAACCAGAATTTGTACAGCAAATTAAAAGTGGTTATCCATTAATTTTACAAGAATTTTTCCAAGAGTTTGATAGAGAAATAGAAGAAGGCACAATACTCAATTTATATGATAAAAAGAAAAAATTCATGGCAAAAGGCTATTACGGTTTACAAAACAAAGGACATGGCTGGATACTTTCACATAATGTTGATGAAGTAATTAATACAGAACTTTTTAAGTCTAAAATCAATACAGCACTAAATTTTAGAAAAGATTTTTTTGAAAATAAAGAGACTACTGCTTTTCGAGTCTTTAACGGTGAAAGTGATGGTGTCGGCGGTTTAAGTATTGATTATTTTGATGAATATTATCTTTTCACATGGTACAGTGTCGGCATATATAAATTTAAAGAGATGATACTTGAAGCATTTACACAGTGTATAGATTTTAAGGGTATCTATCAAAAAAAACGCTTCGATACAAAAGGCATGTATCTTAATAACAACGATGATTTTGTCTGTGGTATGCAAGCACCACAACCTTTACATGTAAAAGAAAACGGAGCCAAATTCGCCATTTATTTGGATGATGGGGCTATGGTCGGAGTATTTTTAGACCAAAGAGATGTCAGAAAAGCCATCCGAGATAAATATGCAAAAAATAAAACGGTATTAAATACATTCTCTTATACTGGTGCTTTTTCGGTCTTTGCAGCACTTGGCGGGGCAAAAAACACCACAAGCGTGGATTTAGCAAAACGCAGTCTATCAAAAACAAAAGAGCAGTTTACTATCAATAATATTGACTTACAAAATCAGCATATTATCGTTGAAGATGTCTTTTTATATTTCAAATATGCTGTGCGAAAAAAACTTCTTTTTGATATGGTTGTCGTTGACCCACCGAGTTTTGCACGTTCAAAAAAGCACACATTCAGTGCAAACAGAGACTATGTAAAACTTCTTAAAGAGGTCATACAAATAACAAGCAAAGACGGCATTATAGTAGCCTCAACAAATACTGCAAACTTTAGTATGATGACCTTTCGAGGTTTTATAGACAAAGCTTTCAAAGATTTAAAAATCAAATTTAAAGTATTAGAGAGTTACTCTCTACCAAAAGATTTTCGCGTGGCACAAAAATTTCAAGAGAATAACTATTTAAAGGTTGTTTTTATAAAAAAACTCTCTTAAAGAACTGATTTAAAGTATTTTTAGATAAAATACAAGAAAATATATCAAAAAGATTTTCAATGAATATACCAACAGATTTACTAAAAGACAAAAAAATTCTCCTTGGTGTGACTGGTTCTATTGCCATATATAAAACACTTGCACTTGTTAGGGACTTTGTAAAAGCAGGAGCCAAGGTAAAAGTTGTAATGAGTGAGAGTGCGAAAAAATTCATATCTCCTCTTACATTTGAGACACTCACATCCAATCAAGTACTTGATGATACAAATGAATCTTGGGCAAATGAATATAACCATATAAAAATCACGCAATGGGCAGATATTATGCTCATAACTCCTGCAACTGCGAATACAATTGCAAAGCTTGCTAATGCTATTGCTGATAACATCCTTCTTCAATGTGCTTTAGCCTTTAGCCGTATGAAAATTTTAGCTCCTTCAGCAAATACAAATATGCTAAAAAATCCCATGACTCAAGCAAATTTAAAAATGCTGGAAATTGCAAATTACACTATTTTAAACACACAAGCAAAAGAACTTGCTTGTAAAACTATTGGCGACGGTGCTATGGCTGAACCTTTAGACATTTTTTATCAAACCTGTCGAGAACTTTTAAAAGAGGAATTTTGGGAACATAGACGTGTTATAGTTACTGGTGGTGGTACTATTGAAAAAATAGATGAAGTACGATATATTTCAAACTTTTCAAGTGGAAAAATGGCATCAGCTTTGGCAACGGCACTTTATCTAAAAGGTGCAGATGTCAATCTCATCGCTACAAAATTTGAAAATAATTTACCAGTAAATATGCATAAAATAGAAGTTGAAGATTCATTAGAGATGCTTACATATCTTGTCGATTCCATACGTATTGCAAAAAAAGGAAAACTCTCGAAAGCCACACTTATAGGGGATGAACATATACATGTAATCCAAAAAAAGCCTTACCTTTTTATGGCGGCGGCTGTGAGTGATTATGTACCCAAATTTGTACAAGAGGGGAAACTTAAAAAAGAGATTTTAGGGCAAACATGGGATCTTCGTCTTAAAAAGAATGTTGACATGTTAAGCTCAATCGACAAAGAGGGCATCACGGTTATAGGTTTTAAAGCAGAAATGGACAAACAAAAGGCACAAGAGAATGCAAAAAAAATGCTCCAAGAAAAACAGCTTGACGGTGTTTGTTTAAATA
>JALUBM010000317.1 GCA_027044845.1 Sulfurimonas sp. | reverse complement strand
GTATCCAAAAAGATAAATGAGAACTTGGCAAAGGTTGTTTATGAGTGATATTGTTATTTATGAAGATGGGAATTTACACTTAGAGTTGTCTATCAAAGATAAAACAATCTGGATAGATGCAAATAAAATAGCATCTATCTTTGATGTTAATAGACCAGCTATTGTTAAACATATAGGAAATATATACAAAAGTGGTGAGTTAGAAAAAAGTACAACCTGTTCCATTTTGGAACAGGTTGCAAAAGATGGAAAAAAACGAAAGAAAAACTTTTATAATTTAGATATGATAATCTCTGTTGGCTATAGAGTAAATAGTCAAAAAGCTACAAAATTTAGAAGATGGGCTACATCTGTTTTGCAAAAATATTTGATAGATGGCTATGCTTTAAATCAAAAGAATTTACAACAACAAAAACTAGAAGAGTTAGACAAAACCATTCAACTTATAAAGCAAGGTTTACAAAATAATCGATTAAGCATAAGTGAGGCAAAAGGTTTTGTAGAGATTATCAGCAACTATGCCAAAAGCTGGGCATTGCTACAAGGGTATGATGAGCAGAGTCTTCAAGATCTTATAGAAAGCACAGATGAGAAGTTTATCTTGGATTATGATGAGGCAAAAGAGGCGATAGCAGAGCTTAAAAAAACACTTATAAAAAAAGGCGAAGCAACAGAGCTTTTTGGGCATGAAAAAGCAGGAGAATTCAAAGGAAATCTGATAGGTATCTACCAAACTTTTGGAGGAGTTGACCTATTGCCCTCTATTGAGAGTAAAGCTGCAAATCTTCTCTACTACATCATAAAAGGACACCCATTTAATGATGGCAACAAACGAATAGGAGCTTATCTCTTTGTGCTTTTTTTACATAAAAACAGCATACTTCACAAAGCAAACGGTGAGCCCAAGATAAATGATAACACTTTAGCTTCCATAGCTCTTTTGGTAGCACAGTCAGATTCTTCACAAAAAGATATCATGATAAAGCTTATTGTGAATATGCTTTATGAGGGGGAAGTTTGATGGGTGAGTGGAGAGAAGTTAAACTTGATGAAGTGATAAAATTTGGTAATGGTAAAAAGAAGCCAATAACAGATGGTAAGATACCAATTTATGGTGGAAATGGTATTTTAGGCTATTCATCAGAAGCCAATTGCAATAATGAAACAATTATTATTGGTAGAGTTGGTGCATATTGTGGTTCTGTATATTATGAAAATAATCCTATTTGGGTATCTGACAATGCATTATCTGCTAAACCAAAAAATAATAACGATACAAAATTTTTATATTATTTTTTGAAAAATGCAAGTTTAAATCAACATGCAGGAGGCTCAAGTCATCCATTAGTAACTCAAACATTACTTAATTCTCTTAAATATTACTTTTGTATCAATCCGAAAGAACAAAAAGCAATAGCTGGGGTTCTAAGCTCCCTTGATGATAAAATCGACCTTCTCCACCGCCAAAACAAAACCCTTGAAGCGTTAGCACAAACACTTTTTAGACAATGGTTTATTGAAGAGGCTAAGGAAGGGTGGGAAGAGAAGCCGTTAAGTGAGATTTGTGAAATTAGAAATGGTTTTGCATTTAAAAGTAAAGATTATAAAAATAATGGAAGAGTAATAGTTAGAACAAAAAATTTTAATGATGGATTTGTAGATTTAGATGGTGTTGTATATATTGCTTTAGAAAAAGAACAGGAGTATATAAAATATCATTTGCAACAATATGATTTTTTACTTGTCATGGTTGGTGCAAGTATTGGTAAATCATCAATTGTTACATCAGATATTTTACCTGCATTACAAAATCAAAATATGTGGAACTTTAGAAGTTTAGGTACTATCTCCCAACATTATTTAAATTTTGCATTAAAAAATATTGTTCAAAAGAACTTAGGAAGTGCTTCAGGAAGTGCAAGAGAGTTTTTTCAAAAAGGACAGTTTTATAAGTTTTTAATAACTATTCCAAATAAGGAAAAATTAGATAAATTTGATGAATATGTAAATAATACTTATGAAAAATTAGAAATAAATAGAAAACAAATCAAGACTCTTGAAAATATGAGAAATACACTTTTACCTAAGTTAATGAGTGGGGAAGTGAAAATAAAACTAGAGAAGGAAAAATAAAACTATGAAAAAAATGATTTTTAATTTATATCGTTACCAAATTCTACCTAAAGATAGACACTTTCAAGGTTTACTATTTGGAGATATAACAACTGTGGAAGATTTAATCTCTAAGAAAAATACTATATTTTATGAGCAACTCAAATCAATAAGTGAATGGAAAAATAAAAGAACATCTATGAAAGGTCAGCTGATTTACGATAAAAATGATTTTTTATTATTTAGATTTGCTCCTAAACGAACTGTAAAAATAGAAAATGAAACTTTTGAAGAAAAAGAGTATGAAAATTGGCCATCAATTTTAGTAGCTATTTGGAATAAGCCTGATAAACAATTTATGTTAATTCAAGATAGGAAGCAATCATTTTCTAATACTAAATCGGTTCTAAACATAATCACTAAGTCGCTAAATGAGACCACTGCGCAACCAAATAAACCCAACCCCTGTCTAAAAAACCTAATTTTTAAAAAATATTTCTTCTCTCATTTGTAAAAACTGATTTTTATTCTTAACTTTTACTGAATCAACTCTGTC
>JALUBM010000316.1 GCA_027044845.1 Sulfurimonas sp. | reverse complement strand
GTGCCATCTCTTATGTCGATGAACTATTAAACTAAAGGGTAAAAATGACTATAAAAGATTTTATGACAAATAAGCACAGAGAGTGCGACTACCTCTTAACACAAGCAGAAGACCTACTTGAGACAGAAGAATTTGAAGATGCACAAAAGAAGTATAATGCTTTTAAAGAGGAAGCCCTTCTACATTTTACTATGGAAGAAGAGTATCTTTTCCCTATGCTTGAAGAGAAATCAGGCATGGGCAGTATGGGTCCAACAAACATTATGCGTATGGAACATGCTCAGGCAAAAGCACTCTTTGAAAAAATGGATGAAGCTTATAATGCAAAAGATAAAGAACGAGCATTTGCACTTGGTGAGTCAATGAATATATTACTGCAACAACATAACCTCAAAGAGGAACAAATGCTCTATACGATGATGAATAGCGCACTTGCCGAAGATGCACAAAAGATAGTTCAAAAACTGCAAGACTATGGAAACTAAAAAAGAGATTATTTTAGACGTGAGCGAGCTTGAAGCTCCTTACCCTCTTGTTGAAGCCGTTAATGCTTTAAATAATCTACAAGATGACGAAGTGCTAATATTTCGGCATCGCATGAATCCCCAAATGCTTTTTCAAAATATCGCAAGCTTGGGAATGCACTCTGAAATTATAAAAGAAGATGAAAATGAGTTTGAAATGAGGATTTACAGATAATGTTTCAAGGCTTATCACTTGAGCAGGCTCCGCCCTATACTATACCCGTAAAATTTTACCTCACAGCTTCTCTCTATTTAATGATACTCTCGATTGCTGCCCTTTTTTACGGACTGCATATCTCGTCACGTTTTGATTATGAGGTCATCGGACTGACGCACATATTTACCTTGGGTTTTATAACACATATAATGTTCGGTTCGCTCTTTCAAATGTTACCAGTCATGCTCAGCACTGCATATACAAATATTACAAGAAATGCAAAGATTATCTATCTCTTTTTAAATATTGGACTATTTTCTTTTGTTCTTGGGTTTTTCACAAATACGGTACCATTCTTATATCTCGGCGGCACCCTTTTAACAGGAACATTTGTTTATTTTTCTCTGCGTTCTTTAAAAACTGTTTTTTCAGGTGAAGCGCTGAATGCATTGACTCAAAATTTCGCTGCTTCTTTTGTCGCACTTTTCATAGCCGTTATTTTTGGATTGAGTGCATTGCTTGGACACTTTGGATGGCTTGACAGCATAAAATACGGCAATATCCACATTGCTTTTATGCTCTTTGGCTGGGTTTTCATCCTTATAATGTCTGTTTCATATAAGATTATTCCTATGTTTTTCGTTTCCAAAGAGTTTCCGCTTATTTTACAAAAAAAACTCTACATTGTTGTACTTGTACTACTTTTTTTATTTGCCTATACCCAGATTAAAGAGCAAAATATTATACTTAGTACAATAAAGATTCTACTCTCATTTTGTGTCATACTCTTTGCCCTCTTTAGCATTAAGATTTTAAGACAAAGAAAACGTGCCAGAAAAGATATAAGCATTACCCTTTGGTACTTTGCCATGACAAGCTCTATACTCGCTACGCTTCTTTTTATAACTGCAACCTTATTCCATGTAAACATATACATTTATATTGGATTTTTAGTGTTTTTTGGCAGTATCTATCCTTTAATCAATGCCATGCTTTATAAAATTGTTCCTTTTTTAACATGGTTTCATTTAAGCTCAAATATGGTTTTTGAAGCGGAGATGGGAAATGTTATCAGTAAAAAAAATATATCCTATCAAGTAAATTTGTACTTTCTCTCATTTTTCTTTGCTTTGTTCTCTCCTCTTTCTCACTACTTTATCATTATAGCTGCCATCATATTTTTAATCTCGGCAATTTTATTATTTAAAAATATTCTTGGTGCATTACAATATTATAATAAGTATATAAAAAAGAAAGTGGTATTTGAGTAATATTTTGCTATTATAAGAGTAGAAAAAATATGAGGATATTAATATGATAAAAGTAGGTGTTTTCGGTGCTAGTGGTAGAGTCGGCAGACTTTTGCTTGAGGATTTAAAAACAACAGACGGAATGGATTTAAATGCAGTTTTTGTAAGAAATTCACTTGATTTTTCAATAGACCCTGCAGTACTTGTTACTTCTAATATGCAGTCTCTTTTACATGCTTCGGATATTGTCATAGATTTTTCATTACCCGATGCATGTGAAATACTTTTAGAAGAAGCTATTAAAACACCGAAACCTTTAATTATCGGTACAACAGGTTTAAATACACATCAGTTAAATCTTTTAAAACAGGCAAGTGAAATTATGCCTATCTTATATGCAACAAATATGTCGCTCGGAGTTGCCCTTTTAAACAAACTTGTTTATCAAGCTTCTGCAGCACTCAAAGATTTTGATATAGAAATTGTTGAGATGCATCACAGACATAAAAAAGATGCTCCAAGTGGTACAGCACTAACTCTGAGTAAATCAGCAGCTGAGGCAAGAGGATTGAATTTAGATAAAGTCCGTATTAGTGGGAGAGATGGTAATATTGGTGAACGCAGTAAAGATGAAATTGCCGTAATGGCACTTCGCGGTGGTGACATTGTCGGACGTCATACTGTAGGCTTTTATAATGACGGTGAGTTTGTTGAACTCAATCACACCGCAACCTCAAGAAATACCTTTTCAAAAGGTGCTTTGCGTGCAGGAAAATGGCTTGCAGACAAAGAAGCTGGTCTTTATAGTATCAGCGACTGCTTAGAACTATAATACTTTTTAAAGTTCCAAAGCAGTTTTAGCAAGTTTGCCCCATGAAGATTTTGGGTCGGCTTCTATTGCCTTTTTATAGGATTTTTTTGCTTTATCATCTTTTTGCAGTTTACTTAATACACTTCCTAGTAAATATTTTTGTCTTGCACGTGGAGTCTTATCCAGTTGAATATTATCTAATGATTGAATTACTTTTAAAGCCTTTTTATACTCTTTTTTATCCATATACGCCTGATAGAGCATAAACTCTATATATGGACTTTGTGCATAAGAATCTGACTTTTTTTGTATTTGCATTACTTTTGTTGCATATTTAATAATCATTGTATCATCATGACGTTCACTGCCGAGCGTAACCATAGAGACATAACGGTCCATATCTTTATAATTAAGTCCAAAAACCTCTTCTATTGTAGCCATAGCATCAATCATTTTATCTTTTTGTTCTAGTCGTTCATATGTATCAAAAAGATACCTATATACCTTTTTATATTTTGAATTTTTATCATCTTCTATCAATTTTATTAAATCTTTTGCAGCATCTATAACATCACTATAATTGCCTGTTGCAAAATCAACTTTTATGTAGCGATACAACCATTTTTCACGCTCATTAAAATCTTTTGATTTTAAATTCTTCACAGCTATACTTTTAGAAAGTTGGAAATCTCCACCTTTCATAGCACATTCGTACACACCATCATCCCATTTATCAGAAAGAGTAATATTATATTCACTTGATACCACAAGTACCTGTTTACAATTTTTATTGCGTAATGACTCTTCCATCTCTCCAATCGCAGCATCTTCTATAATCTTTTTTACATCCTTATACTCTGTTTCATCCAAAGATTCAAGTTTGTCTTTTAAGTCCAAAACCTCACTATATCTGCCCTCTTTAAACAATAATTTTGCTTTTTCATAGAGTGCACGTCTCCCGATACTATCATTTTTATACTCTTTCATTAGTTTATCAAATTCTGCCAATTTAGCCGTAGCATTTAAATCAGAGACTTCAAAAAAGAGAGAATCTTTAGCTGTTTGCACGGCATCAATGAAATCCCCATCAGGAAATTTTTCCAGATATTTATTTAATGCCACTAAAGCTTTTGTTTTATTTTTTGTTTTGGCGAGCCATAAAGCTCTATCTTTAAGTATCTCCTCATATTCATCGTATGTTGAATTTATCTCATGTAAAAGGGCATCTGCAATAGATGCTGCTGCGTTATAATATTCTTGATTTGCAAACTCTTTCATCATTTTTTGTGATGCTTTAAAGTCTTTCATAAAATAACTCGGATCTGCCTGTACTATTTTCATAATATACGGGGAAGCTTCCTTAGGTTTATATGAAAGATATAAAGAAGCCAAATGATATGCTGCACTTGCCGCTACTTTCAAATCTTTTGTTGCATACAATGCCTTTTTATAATATTTTATAGCTTTCGTGACACCGCCAGAGTCTTCAATCATTTCACCCTTATATATATATCCGTATTGTGCAAATTTTGTATCGGTATGTTCAGTAAAAAGACGATCAAAAAAGTAATCTGCATCTGTATTTTGCCCAAGTTTTGCATATCCTTTTGCCATCAAAGAGAGTATTTCTGGCACAGTCTCATCCGAGGAGTACTCATGTAAAAACTTTTTAGAATAACTAATGACATTGTCCCAGTCCTTTAGTTTTGCATAAACTTTTATTTTATAATAAAGTAATTCCGCATGAAACAATGTATTAGGAAAGTTTTTCAGGACATCATTAATTGACTCAAGACATAAGTCATACTCCTTTTTTTTGTAAAATTTCTTTACTTTTAGATATTCTTTGACATCTTCTATCTTTTTTATATGAACTGGATTGCCTCGTAAATCGAGACTTCCGACATACGGTAATTTATCCTTTTTCAAATAAAATGGAAAATTGAGGGAAAGTTCAGACTTTTCTTCTTCTTTAAAAAGGGGGAATTTCTTTTTATATCCTATAACACTCCAATGCTTTGCACTCGTTACATCTGCATTAAAGACTTCATTATCTTTTGTCAAATTAAATATTTCGGGAATTAGTTTTATTTTATAAAAAGGTCTAATAATGACATAAAATTTCTCTTTTTCAACAATCGTATCCACTTTAAAAAAGTCATTTTGAATATGTTTTAGGTTTCTTGAGGGCTTTTTAGAAAATGTACATATTATTTCTTCAACAACGCCAAAATCATTTTTATTTTCTTTACATGTAAAATGTTGTGAATCTCGTATATCGAGTGTAGAATATTTAATGAAGTCATCTTTTGCACTGTCAATTGATATTTCGAGTGCAAAAGAATTTATAAAGATAAAGGTTAAGAGTGTCCATTTTAACAATTTCTCTCTCCCTTTAAAAGTAATAAATAACTACTAATATCCACTATTATATACAAAAGTTGTAATAAACTCTAACAGTGGATTTATTACAACAAAAGCAAATATAGTTCCTACTGCAGCTATACCAATAATAGTTCTCAATGCCAATGTTGCATTTGCAACATACATTTGCCCATGATTTCCCATTACTGGTTCTTTCATGAACATATAAACAATAAGTTTTAAGTAATAATATCCCGCTATGGCAGAGTTAAGTGCCATAATCAAAGCTAATACAGTATAGCCACTTGTAATAGCTGCACTAATCAAATAAATTTTACCCCAAAAAAGTGCAAAGGGAGGGATTCCTGCTAAACTCAACATAAATAGACCCATTATTAAAGCCGCTACTGGTGCAGTTGTTATCATACCTGCAAATTTATCATATGAATGATCTGACATTTGATATTCAGGAAGATCTTTTTGACGAGATATCCATAACATTGAAAATGAACCAAGATTAGTAAAGGCAAAAAGAACCCAATAGAAAAATAATGCACTATTTGCCTGAGTAGTTCCTATTAAAATCGCAGCCATTACAAAACCTGCATGAGAAATAGAACTGTATGCAAGCATACGCTTCACATCTGTCTGAACCAAAGCCCACATATTTGAAACTGTCATCGTAATCACGACAAAAGCATACAACACAATTTTAAGCCATACTACATCGCTATGCACTAAAAATTCAAAAAATCTCATAGCAACTACAAAAGCAGCTATTTTAGGAACAATTGACATATAACCAGCCATTGTTGCAGATGAACCTTCATATACATCAGGAGCCCATGTGTGAAAAGGAATGAGTGAAAGTTTAAAAGCAAATGCAGCCAACATAAATGAAATAGCAACAAGTACATATCCCATATCAGCATAACCATTTGCTGCTAAGACTACAGCAATTTTATGAATTTCTATAGAACCAGTTAAAGCATAAAAAATCATTGCACCAAAGCTAAAAAATCCAGCTGCTAAAGCACCCATTGTAAAATACTTAACTGCTGCTTCAAAAGATTTATCACGATTATGCATTGCTATTAATGTGTAAAGAGCCAAAGATGATGTTTCTAAACCTACAAATACCAAAATCATATTGTCAGTGGCAACCATAAATTGAAAACCTGAAATCATAAATAAAAATAACGCAAAAAATTCAGGATATGAAAATTCATGAAAACGTTTATTTGTTAAAGCTAATGGAATAAAAAGCATTGACGCTATAACTATAATAAACTGAGCTAGCAATGCCAGTCCATCGATTAGCATAACATCAAACATACCTAAAATGGTGCCATCTTTGACAAATATACCAGAAGCATTAAATAGTGAAAAAAAGTCCATTGCTAAAAATAGTAAACTTAAAGTCACATAAAGTGATTTGTGAAGATTGCCTTTAATAACATCAATCATTAGGATTAAAAGTGCACCCACTACTGGTATCAGCATAGGAGCAAGAGTCATAATATTTAATGACTCCATTGAGATATTTATTGGTGCTAACATTAGTGAACCTCCTCTATAATAGTTTTATCAATAACTACAACTTTAGGTTTCACCAAATTAGGAATTCTCTTTTTCGCTAACTCTGTTGTAGATTTATTATGCATTAACTGCACAATTGATTTAACACTGTTGTTGATTGGATCTAAAACAGGTTTTGGATAAATTCCAAGCCAAATTGCTACGATTACTAACGGAATCAAGCCAAACAACTCTTTTTTATTAATATCTGGAAGATTTTTATTCTTTTCATTTGTCACCTCACCAAAAAATGCTTTTTTATATGCTGCAAGCATATAAATAGCACCGACGATAATACCTGTACCTGCCAGTAAAGTTAAAATATGTGATTGCTGATAAAAACCAAGAAGTGATAAAAACTCTCCAACAAAGTTAATAGTGAGTGGTAAACCAACTGATGCCATCATCATAATACCAAATATAGTGGCATATCTTGGCATAACATGTGCCAAACCACCAAATTCACTCATCATTTTTGTATGACGTCTATCATAAATAACGCCCACAAGTAAGAACAAGGCTCCTGCAACAACACCATGTCCAAGCATAAGAAAAATTGAACCAGAGATACCTTCAACATTTAATGCAAATGTACCTAAAATGATAATACCCATATGTGAAATAGAAGAATATGCGACAACCTGTTTCATGTCTTTTTGTGCATACGCAACCATCGCGGTGTAAATAATCATAATAATAGCTAATATAGCAATTGGAATCATAAAAAATGCAGCTGCATCAGGAAATAATGGTAATGAAAATCTTACAAATGCGTAAGTACCCATCTTTAAAAGAATTGCAGCAAGAATAACTGAACCTATTGTCGGTGCTTGTCCGTGTGCATATGGCAACCATGTATGAAATGGAAACATTGGAACTTTAATAGCAAAACCAATAAAGAAAGCAGCAAAAAGCCATAATTGAAATGATTCTGGCAATATAAGTCTATACCAATCTAAAAGAGCAAAACTCCAGACACCTGTTGCCTGATAATAAAAATATGCCATAAAAAGCATACCCACAAGCATTACAAGTGAGCCTGCAAATGTATATAGGAAAAACTTGATTGAAGCATATATTCTAAGAGGTCCACCCCAAGCACCAATAATATAAAGCATTGGTACAAGTGAAAGTTCCCAAAAAACATAAAACACAATTGCATCAAGTGCAGCGAACACACCTGCCATTGTCATTTGTAAAAATAGAAGGGTAATAATCATATATTTTACTTTTTTAGTATCTGTTAAAGAACCAATTCCAAGCAATGTAAAAAATGCTGATAAGATGATGATAAATACAGATATTCCATCAACACCTAATGTATAATTAATTCCAAAAGATGGAACTAATGGTAAATGCTCCATAAACTGCATACCAGACACGTTGCCATCAAATGCATACCATAGCCATAATGACAATGCGAACTCAATCACTGAGACAGCAACACCATATACCCGCATACTCTCTTTTTGTATCATAAAACCAAACACAGCAGCCAATGCTGGAAAGAAAATTAATAACGATAAAATATGATCTAACATATACTAAACTCCTAAAGCTGATAAGAATGTTAAAATCTCATCAGAATATCTTGCTGCAAGTCCAAATATTACAGCTAGTGACAGTAATCCAACTAAACCTGCTACCATCCATTTAAGCATAGTAGATAAATTACCACTTTGCATTACTCTTGTTTTTTCACCAGTACTATAAATAATCCCAGCAATACCGTCAACAGTTGCATCAACTATTTTTAAATCAACTTTTTGCCAGAAAACTTCTGATAATTCTCTATACGGTTTGACAAGGTACTCTTCATAAGCATAAGGTATATAATATTGATTAATCAATAATTTATAAGCAAATGAATTTTCCATTTTACTTGTACCATCTGGTACTGTAACTCTTGAATTTGCATATTTTTTATAGGCATATAAGATTGCTAAACCTACAAACATTTGTGTTCCAACTAGCATAATCAATGCAGTCCCATGTGCAATATGATACTCATGTGCATTTAATGCTTCTTCAACCATATCAAAGAAAGGTGTTTGAAGTATTCCTGCTCCAATAGCAACAAGAAGTAATGGACTCATAGCCCATAACATAAATCTATATGCTTCATGTGGATGAATGCCAAAAAGTTTGTAACGCTCTTCACCATGAAAGATGAGGGCAACAAGTCTAAATGAATAGAACGCAGTTAAACCTGCAGTAAAGAGTAAAACTCCATAAATTACCATATGATTTCCCGAGTATGCTGCTTCAAGAATTGTATCTTTAGAAAAGAAACCTGCAAATGGAATAACACCAGCTAATGCAAGAGAACCAACCACCATCATAATCCAAGTTCCTTTCATCACTTTTTTAAGTCCACCCATTTTAAATGGATCAAGTTCATCATGCATAGAGTGCATAACATTCCCTGCACCTAAGAAGAGTAATGCTTTGAAACCAGCATGCGCCATTAAGTGAAATAATGCCACCCAATAAGCTCCAAGACCAGCCGCTGCGAACATATACCCCAACTGTGAAAGTGTAGAGTATGCAATGACTCGTTTCATATCACGATTTACAAGTGCCATAGATGCTGCGAAGAGTGCGACAAATGTACCAAGGCTTGCAATAAATAGACCAACATGTGGGATTAAACTATAGAGTTCATGAGAACGGATGACAAGATAAACACCTGCTGTTACCATAGTCGCAGCATGAATAAGTGCTGAAACTGGAGTAGGTCCTTCCATCGCATCTGCAAGCCAAGTATGAAGTGGAAACTGTGCTGATTTACCCATAGCCCCAATAAAGAGAAAAACTCCAATCCAAGTAAGTGTATCGGTAGGTAATTGATGGAATGCTGCAAAAGCACCATCATATTGAAGTGTTCCAGTATTCCAATAAATTAAGAAAAGTCCGATTAACATTCCAAGGTCAGCAATACGGTTCATAATAAACGCTTCATTGGCTGCCCAAGTAGCACTCTCTTTATGAAACCAGAAACCGATAAGACCCCAAGAACAGAGACCAACACCTTCCCATCCGATAAAAAGACCAGCATAATTATCACTCATTACAAGAATCATCATTGAAAATACAAATGCCGAGAGCCAAGCAAAGAATCTATTGAAACCTTTGTCATGATCCATATAGCCGATTGCATATACATGTACGACAGTTGAAACCAATGTTACAACCATCATCATGGTTACAGAAATTTGATCCACAACAAAACCGAATGGAATGTATAAATCACCTGTCGCCATCCATGTCATCATTGTTACATGTATAGGTTCTCCACCTTTAAGTATATACATTAAAAGTATTGTGCTTGAAACTAATGAAGTAAATATCAGTAAACTTGCCATAATACCTGTAAATAATTTCTTTGGTGTCGCTGTAAAAAGCGATGAGAACAAAGAACTAACAAGTGGAGCGAATAAAGCTATGTATAAATATTTTTCCATTTTCTACCCCTTCATCGTTGTTAATGCATCTAAATCAATTGAACCATTGCGTTTATACCATACAATAAGAAGTCCAAGACCAACTGCAACTTCTGAAGCAGCAATAGCAATGACAAAAAATGCAAACATCTGTCCAGTTAAATCACCGTAATAATGCGAAATAGCGGCAAAAGCTACATTAACTGCATTTAATAATATTTCAGTTGCAAAAAACAGCAAAAGAAGGTTTTTTCTACGCATAACACCTACTAACCCAATAGCAAATAAAATAGTAGATAAAACTAGATAATGGTTTAAGCCTATTTCCATCATGAAAGCACCTTTTTATTTTTTTCTTCTTCAATTTCAGCTTCATGCATCAGCGTTATTGAAAGATCCATCTTCTTACCAGCAAGTACAATACCCGCAACCATTGCGACAAGTAGCATAATAGCCGCCAGTTCAAATGGTATGAGGTATTTTGTAAACAGCACTAAACCAACCGCTTGTGTATTTCCTACACCATCAATTGCAGGATAGAGTGCAACTATATTTTCAGACATCATAGGTGCCGCAAATATAACAACTACCAAAATTGCCGCTAATGTTGATAAACCAACGATGATATATTTATTCCCCTGTTTCTCTTTCACTTCTCTTGTCGTATCAAAGAACATCATACCAAAGGCATACAGAGCCATTACCGCACCAGTATAGACAATTATCTGTACCGCACCTAAAAAATCAGCACCTAAAATAAAGAAAAATGCTGATATAAAAATCATTCCCGCTGCCAATGCAGTTAATGCATATAATGCTTGTGATGTCGTCACAACTATGAAAAACATCGCAATTGTTAAAAATGCAAACAAGTAAAACGCTACCGCTTCAAACATAATCCAAGCTCCTTAATATGCTAGAGGTGTCTTTTTAACACGCTCATCTTCATGTGGTGTAATTGCACCAAAACCTTCAAATTCCAACTGTTTACCAGCTTTCATTTTATCTATTGGTGTTAACATATCTTCATATAAGATAAAATGTTCTCTTTGATCTGATGCATTTTCATATTCTCCACCATGCGTAATAGCAAGTTCTGGACAAACTTCAGCACAGTACCCACAAAAGATACAACGACCAAGGTTAATTGTATATTCAGAGACCTCTTTACGAGAATTTTCATCTATTTTTGTATCTATACGAATACAATCTGAGATACAAATTTTTTCACAAAGACCACAACCAATACATCGTTCAGTATCACTTTCCCACAATCTTTTCATCTCATGCACTGCACGATAACGAGGACCTATAGGCATCTTTTCTTGTGGATATTGAACGGTATGGATGTCAAAACGAATCATCTCTCTCATAACTACCCAAAGTCCAACAAAAAGTTCACCTCTGAAACTTCTCTTTACAACACGCTTAAACTTACCCCAACCATCAGTAGGATAATCTTCAATATCAACTAAAAAGTAACCGTTATCAGCTACATTCCTATCATTAAATGCTTCCATTTTCATTCATTATCCCCTTAAAACATCATCACAAAACCAGTGATAACTACATTTATCACTGCTATTGGCATAAGCACTTTCCAACATAACCACATAAGCTGGTCTGGTCTTACATCTGGCCAAGCAGCTCGTGTCCATAAGAAAAAGAAGAAGAAAAATGCCACTTTACCTATCAATCCCAATGCACCTAGTAAACTACCA
>JALUBM010000315.1 GCA_027044845.1 Sulfurimonas sp. | reverse complement strand
AAAGAATATCTTCTCCTATAAAAAGAGTTTTTTTATCTTCACTTAACTTTTTATCAAAAAAACTATTTAAAAGTTCAACTTGCCTTTTATTTATACTTTTAATCTCTGATAGTTCTCCCATTGGAACACAAAATCGATGCTCTTGAATTATCTCATATCTGTAATTATCATACTTACTTAAAAATTTTTCATTAAATTTAATTAAATCATTATCTTCTATTTTGATAGAACCTATTTCATCTATTTTTACCATAAAAGCTTGATGTACATCTTTATTGTGTACTATCACTTCTCCTGGCTTCAATTCTGCAATATCTAAAATTTGGTCTTCGTCTAAGTTAATAGAGTTTCCTACCAACTCTCTATCTTCTCTGTCCATTGTTCTTTGGATAATTTTAATGTTTGTATTTTTGATAACATCAGAATGCAGTTTAGAAGCTATTTGGTCTGTTACAATAATCCCTTCACCATAAGATCTGATTTCTGCCAATATATTTGTAAATGTTTCAACTGCTTTTGCTTTGGAATTAGCCTCTTCACTACTTTTATCTAAAGATATATTTGGTAGTAACCTATGTGCTTCTTCTATAACTGTAATATGTTTCAATTCATTAAAAGAGCCTTGTTCTTCTCTATACTGATACAATTTGTTGAGAAGTAATCCCATTAAAAATGCTTTCTCTTCGTCATCTACTATGCTTGATAGTTCTATTATAGTAGGTTTTTCAAAAAGTATTTTAGAATCAAAGGAGTGTCTTGAATTAAATATTTTTCCCTTTGCCCCTATTGTTAAGTTCTTGATTCGTGTTTTTAGTGCAGCTTTAATATTGCTATCTAATTCTCCAGCATATCCAGACTCTTCAACTACATTTTCTATTTTATTATTTAAGTCTTCCATATTTGGAAATAATAAAGTCATTCTGTCATAATTGGCTTCACTAGAGTTTGTAAAGAATGGATTATCTTCTGTATTAAAATTCCAACCTTTATCTTCGTATATTTTATGAATAGCAACCTCTAGTATATATGGCATTGGTCCATACATAGGAAAAGCTGAACTAAAAGCTGTTTTTAACATATCTACATGCTTTGTTAAAGTTACACTTTTATTATTTTTATTATGTTCAAATACAAAAGGATTTAATTTAAAAATATCCTTTTTAGCCCCTGGTCTAAATATTTGTAAATCTGGAATTGTTTTTAGTAAATGTTTATATTCACTTTTTGCTGGTTCAATGACTAAAAATGGTATTTTTTTTTCTATATTTTCAGATTGAAGTTCATTTAAAATTAGTTTTATGGTATTCGATTTACCACTTCCTGTAATGCCTGAAACAAAAAGATGTGAATTTAAAGCTTCAGTTGAAAGTTTAAACCTTTGATTTGTTGGTTTTTTCTTATTTAAGACTATACCTATTTCCATAGATTGATACTTATCAATATTTTTTGATTGAGTTAATCCAAAACTAGAAATTTTAGATACACTTAATCCTTCCACATCATTATTTGGTAATACTGATAAAATAGAAAGTTCTTCTGTATTAAGTGCTGATGAAAAACCAACAAATGATGGATGTATAGGGTGCTTTATATCTTTATCAAAATAAAGCATTGGTAGCTTTTCTATATTAATATCTTTATTTTCTATCATGTTATTGCTAAAACGAATTGATTCATAATATGATTCATCGCCACTATACACACTTTTTAAAGTATGTTCTAACTCTGATAATACTGATTCATTTTCTGCTTGAATATACAAAGATGAATTCCACATACCATGGTTTAAACCTTTTTGAAATCTTTCTATATAAGTATCTATAAGATTTTCACAATACTCTGCTGATTTGTTTATCTCATCAAATGTTATCCCAAGAGTATCTGTTTTTGTAATGTTTTTATTTGAACTTGTACTTTCATTTGTAGAATTTGTTCGTGAAGTATTTTCTGTTTCAGCGAATACACTGCCACCTATCATTCCTCCCATACTTGCCCCAAGAGCAATTCCTAGTGGACCAAAAAAGGCACCAATTCCAGCACCAACTGCTCCAGATAGAGTTGTACCTATTTTGCTATGAAGAGATTTGTCACTTTTTCCTTCTGTATTACTAGTGCTTGAACCTTCTGTTAAAGTAATACCTTGAGAATTGGCATTGCTTTTCTGTTCATTTCTACTTTGTTTGACAAATCTATGTAATTCACTACCGAGAGTTTGATAATTTGAAATGATATCTTGAATCGTACTTAAATCATAACTTTGAGCAACTAAAACTATACGAAAAGTTTTTCCCTGCATTGGAAACAAAATCTTTTCTAGAGACTGCTTATATTCTTTATCAGAATCTCTCTTTAAAGCAGGAATACCAAGCATTGCCTTAGAGTGTTTCATATTATTTGAAAATGGTTGCATTTTTTTATCATCTAACAGAGTAGAACCCGAGTATATACCTTCAAAAGTATCTTTTAAAAAAGTATTACTATCTGGCTCTTTGGTAGTACCTATATATAAATCAATTCCTTCATGAGAACTTTCAATCATATAAATAAATTTTTTTGATTTTGAAGCTACTGCACTAAGTAATTGTTGAAAATCTATTAAATTTAAATCTGCTTGAGATTGATTTCTATCATAAGAAATATGCGAGATTTTGATAAAATCTATATCTTCATTTGTCTCAATATCTACTTTTTGTATATTATAA
>JALUBM010000314.1 GCA_027044845.1 Sulfurimonas sp. | reverse complement strand
GACCAAGAGTAAGTACCGAAATAAGAAAAATTTTAATAAATATCATTTCATCATATTCCCAACAAAGTATTCCATAATAATATTAATACTATTAAACATCGATTGTCCCTTTTGTATTGAGTAGTTTGAGTAACAAATATTGCATGGTTTTTCAACATGACGCATCTTAAGTCTTTTAATTATACTAATAATTTCTGAAGCATGTGCCATTCTATTTTGTGTAATTTCAAATTGAGGAAATTTTTCTATATTAATAGCACGCAATCCATTTTGAGAATCTGTCAACCAAATTCCTGTTGTAAACCATGTAAAAATTCTTGATACTTTCAATAGATATTTTCTCGCAAAAGGTATATTTTCAGCTTTTCCTAAAAACCTTGAACCAAGAACAATATCTGCTTCATCATTTTCAAGTGTTCTTATAAATAGCGTAATATCATCAGGGTTATGCTGTCCATCAGCATCAAAGGTCACAACATATTTACATCCAAGCTCTTTTGCATACTCTATACCAGTTTGTAAAGCAGCTCCTTGCCCAAGGTTTGTACTATGCTGTAAAAGAAAAACACCTTCTATACATGCTCTTTGTACACTCTCATCCCTCGAACCATCATCCACAACAATCAACATATAGTATGGATATTTTTGATGCAACTCTTGTAAAACACCTTCGATTACCTTCTCTTCATTATAAAGAGGAATAACAATACCAACATTCAAAGAATTACTCTTCAACTTCACCCTTTTTAGTTTTAATTTTATCTATTTTTATCTTTAAAGACTCTTCAATATCTAAAAAAGCATCAACCATAACAGAACTAAACATTTTATCTCTCAAATTTTTAATCTCTTCAACTGCCTCTTCATGTGTTTTTCCTTTTTTATAAGATCTATCACTTGTAATACCAGCATAAAATTCACCTACTGCAACAATTTGTGCATCAAGTGGAATTTCAGAATCTTTTAGACCAAAAGGATACCCCCTACCATCAAACCTTTCATGATGGTATTTTACAATATTTTCAATGGGATATAGATGACAAACAGGTTCCACAACTATAGCACCAACAAGAGGATGTTCTTTAATTAAATTCATATCTTTTTCTTCAAACTTCTCTTTATTAATAACTGCCAACAATTCTCCAATCATCCCTATATCATGTAAAGAAGCACCAAGTGATATTGTATCAATCTCCTCTTCAGATAAAAAAAGAGATTTTGCAAGTTCAACAGAAAGAGTCTGCACAATTAAAGAGTGATTTTTATAATACTTATTTTCTAACTCTATTGCCTTATTCGTGAATTTTAAAAAGGAGAGATAATTTTGTACCATGGCACTCTTTTGATCAATATTAATTAAAAAACTTCCCGCCATATCCAAGAAGGAACCAACCTGTGTCAAACTCTCCAGACTCAAAGGTTTACTATCATAAAATTCCAATTTATAGGGAGTCTCTCTTATGTAAAAAACCTTTTGTAAAACACTATTAACAGAAGATTCCATCTCATAATTAAAGATTAATTTCCCATCTTTTGTATATAACTTAGCACCTTGTGCTTTTGTTATTTTTATAACAAGTGCTACAAAAAACTTAAAAAACTCATTTTTATCCATTTGCAATTTCATCAATGCAACTGAAGCACTTTTACTTAAGTTGGACTCTTTTTCACCACCCTCAAGTTTAAATCTATTCACTATTTGCTCATAATAGCTTAATACTATATCAAAAATCCCATAATTAATATCAAGGAGTTGATGGCTAAAAAACAGTAGCATAATATTTTGTGAACTATTCACTACCGATGTTACTCTATAATTTCCACTTTTCGTAAAAGTCTTCAGAGTTTTTCGTCCAACTCTAAGAGGGGCATTCACATCTTTTTTTTCAGTAGCATTTGATTCTATAAGTATGTATGTCTCACCTCGTAGTTCATATATTGCTACATATGTTGCTTGCACAAGTTTGGCACATGCTACTAACTTCTTTTCAATATCATGTCTATGATTACTCAGGCTTAATTCTTTTAAAAAACTACTTAATTCTTCTGATTTACTTTGTAAATACAAATTCTTTCTAAATAAATGTAATACTATAAGAAAGAAGAAGAGTGCTATAAAGAGAAATACAAACCAAAATGAAGCAAAAAAATCATTAATCTGTTCAGCGTTAGAGAAAATAATTTCTGGTAAAACCTCATTCAAATAGTATCTACTTTGCTCAAATATACTCATTTTTTTACCCTATTTATTAGAGATTTAATATATTTTTTATTGTCAATCTCATATACTGTAACTGTTTGTGTTTTATCATAAACTTTTATATTTGAATGCGTTTGACTATAAACAGCCACCCATGCTTTTAAACTATTTTGAATCTCATCTCTCCATCTATAAAACCACTCATCTAACCCCCGATAGACATTTGGATAATTTTCAACAAATAGAAAAACTTTTTTTGTAGGTATTGGTAAAAGCTTCTCTGATGGATTATATTTTAAAAGGAATTTCGATGTATTCATATGATATGCCTTATTTTTTATTTTACCATAGGTTTGAACATAAGCTACTGCTGTCCATGTAAAAGGTCTGTTTTCTCTATTGATTTTTAAAATTATTCGCGGAATAGAACTATATTGCGTTCTATTAATATTTCTCCAAAAATATTTTGTATCTATCCATTTTGGAAATCCTAAAACAAAAATTATAAATAC
>JALUBM010000313.1 GCA_027044845.1 Sulfurimonas sp. | reverse complement strand
CCGCCTTCTTTCTAAAAGATTCCCATTTGCAATTTATTACCGCATAGAGGAAAATGAAGTAAGAATTTATGCTGTTTTAGATTGTCGAAGAAATCCAGCATGGATAAGAAAACGCTTGCAATAAGCAAGCCTGGCATTTTATAAGAACAGTTAATTTGTTTTATATTACACCGCTGTAAGTTTCAATTATTTAACAGACACAGCTTTTGAGTGTATAAAAATTGTGAAAAGAAAATAAGAAACGGAGCGGCTAAGAGATTGGAAATTTATAAACAGGAGCAGGATGGTGGTTTTGGGGTATGAGGAAATGATAAAACATATAAATTGCGTTTGCGTCACAAATTGGATGGATAAGAATAATAACTCTGTACATACCTTGGTTGAAATCTCAAAAAAAGAGAAAAGTAGAATTCTTGAAGTAAAGGATTTGTATTGGTAAAATGGATAGATTAACACCAGAACAAAGAAAGAAAAATATGAGAGCCGTAAAAAGTCATGGCTCAAAAATTGAAAAGATTTTAGCAAAAGAATTGTGGTCAAACGGACTTCGTTATCGCAAGAATGATAAGACTGTATTTGGGAAACCTGATTTTGTATTTAAAGGGTTAAAAATTGCTGTATTTTGTGATAGTGAATTCTGGCATGGAAAAGATTGGGAAATTAGAAAATATGACTTTAAATCAAATCAGGAATTTTGGTTACGAAAAATTGAAAGAAATATACAACGTGACAAAGAAGTGAACAAAAAATTGTTAAAAGACGGTTGGAAAGTTATTCGCTTTTGGGGACGTGTATTTGAAAATGACCCGCATAGTTGTATGATGAACATTAAAGAGGAAATAATAAAGAGAAGAGATGAAATACAGCGAGATAAAGAAACTAATAAATAGAAATATTTTAAAAGAGTCAAACGAAGACCTTGCATATTTTTCACATTATCTACATAACTACAAAAACGAAATTTCAATTTATTATAAAAGAAATGCAGAAAATTTTTTTTACAATATAGTTTCTGAACCACTAGAGAAGTATTTAAAACTTGATTTAATATTTGATGTTCCTTTTCCGCCCGTACAAAACCCTAAATTTACATTTATTGATTTGTTTGCCGGGATTGGCGGATTTAGAATTGCAATGCAAAATTTAGGAGGAAAATGTGTTTTTTCTTCAGAAATTGATAAATATGCGAAATTAACCTATGACTTAAACTTTTGGGAAGTACCCTTTGGAGATATTAAAAAGATCGATGAAAATGATATTCCAGAACACGATGTATTATGCGCCGGTTTCCCTTGTCAAGCATTCTCAATTGCCGGTAAAAGAAAAGGATTTAAAGATGAAACAAGGGGGACACTTTTCTTTGACATCGCACGTATTATTGAAGCTAAAAAACCAAAAGCATTTTTTCTTGAAAATGTTAAAGGTTTAAGAAATCATGATAAAGGGCAAACACTTAAAACCATTTTAAAAGTTTTAAGAGAAGAGTTAAACTATTACGTTCCCGAACCAAAAATAATAAATGCCAAAGATTTTGGAGTTCCACAAAACAGAGAAAGAATATTTATAATCGGTTTTAGAAAAGATTTAGGAATTGATAATTTTGAATATCCGAAACCATTAAACAAGAGAGTTACATTTGGAGATATAAAAGAGAAAGAACCTGTTTCAGTGAAATATTATTTATCAACAACATATCAGAAAACATTAATTAACCATAAAAAACGTCATGCAAATAAGGGAAACGGGTTTGGTTTTGAGATTATTCAAGACGACCAATGTGCTAATGCAATCGTTGTTGGAGGTATGGGAAGAGAAAGAAATATTGTTATTGACTGCCGTTTGACAGATTTTAAACCTGTAACAAAAATTAAAGGAGAAGTAAACCGTGACGGTTGGCGTAGAATGACACCAAGAGAATGGGCAAGGTTACAAGAGAATATTTTTTATTTGGGCGTTCCCCTATCGGGTCGGGCTTTCCGTTTCAATCTTCTTCGTGCCTCACAAAAAGGATTTCCACTGCAATCCCTAACTCATAAAAAAGTAGCATAAGATTATGGCAAAGAATAATTGGACAAAAGAAGAAACAATAATTGCTTTTAATGTTTACTGTAAAATTCCTTTTAAAAGTAGCAGTAAAACAAATCCAACAATCATTAAATATGCAAAGATAATTGGACGTTCGCCATCAGCTTTAAATATGAAAATCGGAAATTTTGGACGACTTGATCCAGAATTAAAAAAACAAGGAATTACAGGATTAAGAAATGGAAGTAAATTAGAAGAAATAGTTTGGAATGAATTTAATGGCAATTGGGAAAAATTAGCTTATGAAAGTGAAAAACTTATTGCCAAATTTCAAAATAAAAATATTGAAGAAATTGCAGGTATTACAGAAGAAAAATTTCCAGAAGGAGAAGAAAGAGAAGCAATTATTAAAACAAGAGTTAATCAAAACTTTTTTAGAAGCACTGTTCTCTCATCATATAACTTAAAATGCTGTATCACAGGATTGTCAATTCCGGATTTATTAGTAGCAAGTCATATTAAACCGTGGGCGAAGGATAAAGAAAATAGAATAAATCCAAGAAATGGATTGTGCCTAAATTCACTTCACGATAAGGCATTTGATAAAGGATTTATTACAATTACGCCAGATTATAAAGTTATGATTTCGAAATTCTTTAATGATTACGCAACAGATAAAGCTGTAAAT
>JALUBM010000312.1 GCA_027044845.1 Sulfurimonas sp. | reverse complement strand
GACTTGAGAGACCATATCTGTTTCTGCCAAAACATTTGTCATTTGATGCAGATCTTTACTCATAATCATAGGGTTTGCTTTTTTAGGAATAACTGTTACAAGTTCTGTCACAGGCACCATCATGCCTTTGTTATTCATTAACTTCAATGAAGCAAGTTTTGCTTTGACCGAGTCTAAATCTTTTTTACTAAATCTTCTTGAACTGTCTGAGAGTCGTAAAAATAGTGGAATTTGGTCATTATATTTATCAGAATTTTTTACAGAAATATCCATGCCTTTAAACGCAAGATATAAGATATTATTCAGTTGCTTAACATTTAATCCTGATTTTGCAATTTTTGTCGTATTAACAGATATTTCAAATGTATTATATATAGTGTCTTCCATTGTGTCAATATCAACAAGTCCTTTTGTATGTTTAAAAACATTTTCAACACGATTTGCTAATTTTCTTATTCCTTTTGCATTGTCGCCATAAATTTCTGCAACAATAGCTGCCAATGTCGGTGGACCTGCTGGTGGTTCTACAAAAGTAATATGTGTATCTGGATAAAGTTTTTCACAATTTTCTTGTATGACAGGGCGAAGACGTTGTACCATCATATAAGAAGGTTCTTCTCTCTCATGCTTTTTTGTAATATTGAGTACAATTTCTGCGACATTTTCTGAATTTTTAAATTGGCTCCCTTTAATAAGTCCAGCAAAATCAAGAGGTGCACCCATACCTAAAAATACTTCTGTATTATGCAGTTCTTTTTCTTTTGTAATATAACTGCTAATACATTGAGTCACCTGTTGTGTTTGCTGTATTGAACTGCCTGTCGGAAGTTTTACATAAATATTAAAGGTATCGTTATTTTTTCCAGGTAGCATTTTTGCTTTGACGATTTCTGTCGGTGCTATCATAAGAATTGAGATGATAAAAGCTACTAATGTTCCTATCAAGATGAATTTTCTTTGGGCAGAGCTTTGAATACCTTTGAGTACCAGTTTTTCAAATTTTTTAAACATTAATGCTCTCCTTTTTCATGTTTTGGTCTTTTTAAGATTCTTACCGCAAGATAGGGAGTGAAAATATATGCAACAAAAAGTGAAGCAATAAGTGCTACAGGTACATTTTCAGGGATAGGCTTCATAAATTGCCCCATCATGCCGCCGACAAATGCCATAGGTACCATCGTCATAATGATTGCCAGTGTTGCAATATTTGTCGGTGCTCCGATTTCATCGGTTGCTCTAACCATGAGTTCATCATTACTCTCATGTGCTGATTCTACTGAGTGGTAATGTCTGTGAATATTTTCTATAACAATAATAGCCGCATCAACCAAGAGTCCAAGAGCAAGTAAAAAAGCAAAAAGCGTAATTCTATTAATGGTTTGACCACTTAAATAAGCTATAAAAAGTGTAATTGCTAATATAGCAGGTACGGTGAACGTAACTATAAGTGATTCTCTCCATCCAAGAACAAAGATAAGAAGAATTGCGATAATGACAATAGATAAAACCAAGTGCATAACAAGTTCGTTAACGGCATCATCCGCTCTTTCCCCGTCATTTCTCGTAATGACATAGTTGATTCCCTTTTTGTCTAATTCTGCTTTATAGTTTTGCAACTCTTTTTTTACTTCATCCGCAATGATGACGGCATTTGTCCCTTGCAATTTAGATACCGTAAGGGTAACTTGATTTTCAAACGGCATAAATTTACCATCTTTTTTTCTTTTAGAGATAAGTGCCGATTTGAAGTTTTGAATATCGTAGGAGTTTGTTACTTTTGCAACCTGTCTCAAATAAATTGGTGAGCCCATATATTGTGCTACAATGATGTCTCCGACGTCTTTGGCATCTTCTATTGCATTTTTTACGCCGACCATGACGATTTCATTTTTCTTTGTTTTGTTCTTAATAGCGGGGACATTATAAGAGACAGATTGAACTGCTTGTGTAATTTGTCCCATAGAAAGATTATAGCCTGAAAGTTTATGTAAATCTACTTCAATATTAAACTGATGCTTGTGTCCGCCTTTAAGTGCGGTTACGGCAACATTATTCAAACCGTTTATGTGCTGTTGAATTTGTCTGACCTTATCATACAATTCTGTCTGACTCATAGTTCTGTCATTAGAATAAAAAGCAACCGTTACAATAGGAATATCGATATCAATATCCAAAGGTTTAATAATCGGTTTCATAGCTCCTTTTGGAAACATATCTGCATTTTGCATGATTTTGTCATATATTTTGAGGTTGGAATCCTCTTTTTTCTCACCAATATAAAAAGCTGCATTGACAACACCAACATTATCCATAGCAGAACCATAAATATGTTCAACCCCTTTAATTTCTTTGAGTTTTCGCTCAAGCGGCTGAACTATGATTTTTTCTACTTCTTTGGCACTAGCACCTGGCAGTGCTACTATAACTGTAGAACCGCTGACAACCATCTGCGGATTCTCTTCACGAGGCATTATCATTAGTGAAAGATACCCTATGACAAGTAAAGAAATTCCTAATATTAAAGTGAGAGGATTTCTTATAAATGTTTTTGCTAATTTTCCCGCAATATCTTTGGGATTATATGGTTTGTGATGATTCATATCGTCCCCTTTTAGTCAATAGCTATGGTGGCATACATACCAGGATAAACTGATTTGTTTAATGTTTTAAACGATACTTTTATTTTAAAAGTATGTGTCATCGGGTTTGAATTTGGAATAATTGCCGTA
>JALUBM010000311.1 GCA_027044845.1 Sulfurimonas sp. | reverse complement strand
AATTTCTATTATACTTTATAAAAGGATACCCATGAGAATTCGTAAACGCGCACTGACATTTGAAGATGTACTTTTAGTACCACAATATTCGGAAGTACTTCCAAAAGAGGTTTCTCTTGAAACAAAACTAACTCGTAACATCAGCCTTAAAATTCCTATGGTTTCAGCTGCGATGGATACTGTAACAGAGTATCGTGCTGCCATTGCAATGGCGAGGCTTGGAGGTATTGGGATTATTCATAAAAATATGGATATTGAAACACAATGTAAGCAGGTCAAAAAAGTAAAGAAATCTGAAAGTGGTATCATCATAGACCCAATTTATGTGCATCCTGATGCAACATTAGCAGACGCTGAAGCGTTAATGAAAGAGTTTAAGATTTCGGGTGTCCCTGTTGTAGATGAACATAATAAACTTCTTGGAATTTTAACAAATCGTGATATGAGATTTGAGAAAGATATGCGTAAACTTGCAAAAGAAGTTATGACAAAAATGCCTCTGGTAACTGCAAAAAAAGGTATTTCACTTGATGAAGCAGCCGATATTATGCACCAAAATAAAATAGAAAAACTTCCTATTATAGATGATGAAGGCTTTTTAAAAGGTCTTGTTACTATTAAAGACATAAGAAAACGTATAGAATATCCAAACTCAAATAAAGATGCTTTTGGTCGTTTAATAGTCGGTGCAGCTATCGGTGTTGGGCAAATGGATAGAGCAAAATCACTTGTAGATGCTGGTGCAGATGTATTGGTACTTGATTCTGCACATGGTCATTCAAAAGGTATTTTAGACACAGTAAAAGCGATTAAAGAGTCTTTAGAAGTAGATGTTATAGCTGGAAATATCGCGACAAAAGAAGCTGTACTTTCTCTTATAGAAGCAGGAGTAGATGCAGTCAAAGTAGGAATAGGACCTGGTTCAATCTGTACAACTCGTATTGTTGCGGGTGTCGGTGTTCCTCAAATTTCTGCGATTGATGAATGTGCAGAAGTTGCACGTCCACATGGCGTGCCTGTCATAGCTGATGGCGGTATTAAATACTCAGGAGATATTTCTAAAGCTCTTGCTGTAGGTGCAAGCTGTGTTATGGCTGGTTCACTTTTAGCAGGTACAGAAGAGTCTCCAGGTGAAACGATTATGTTTCAAGGTCGTCAATATAAATCATACAGAGGTATGGGGTCAATCGGTGCTATGCAAAAAGGTTCGACTGACAGATATTTTCAAGAAGGAACAGCTTCTGATAAACTTGTACCAGAGGGCATTGAGGGTCGTGTTCCTTTTAGAGGTTCTATAGCAGGAATAGTTCATCAAATGATGGGTGGACTACGCTCATCAATGGGTTACTGTGGAAGTGAGAGTATAGAAATATTTTGGGATAAAGCAGAATTTGTAGAAATTACATCAGCAGGGCTTAAAGAGTCACATGTTCATGATGTCATCATCACGCAAGAGGCACCAAACTATCACGTGTAAAATAAATACTATAAACTATGCTGGGTTTTGGGTACGATTTGTTGCTTCATTTTTAGATACGCTTGTTCTAGCTTTGCCTGTAGGCATAATTATTTATTTTTTAAGCGATGGTAATTGGTTTGATTTTTCTCAGTACCAGCAAAATCTACAAATGGCAATAAATGGCAATCTCCATGCACTCGACAAACAGCCGCAAACATCTTTTGTATGGGAACTCATTTTTGAAATTTCTGTTTTAGCTATTACCATCATTTTTTGGGATAAATGGCAGGGAGCAACTCCAGGAAAAAAATTTCTACATGTAAAGATAGTCGATGCAAAAACTTTTAAAGATATTACAAATAAACAAGCAATTACCCGTTCTCTAGCTTATATTCCATCCACTCTCTCTTTTGGCATAGGATTTCTAATGATCGCCTTAAGAAAAGACAAAAGAGGCTTACATGATTTGATTGCAGGAACTGTTGTAATTTATGAGTACTCCTAAACTTTAAGTCCTTTTATATAAACTTTTGCTTACAATACAAATGTAATGATGTGATATAAATATTTTTAAGGATAAACAATGACGAATCGGGATTCTGATGAGATAATATTAGACACACGTGCTTTTTTGGTCTCTGAGACAGATGAAAAAGGAATTATTAGTTTTGCAAATGATGAATTTTGCAAATATGCTGGGTACACAATAGATGAACTCATAGGCAAACCACACAATATTGTAAGACATCCAGATATGCCTCGTGCCGCATTTAAAGCTTTATGGGATACCATAAAAAGTGGTAATAAATGGAGAGGCTTCGTAAAAAACAGAGCAAAAGATGGTCGCTATTATTGGGTTTTTGCCACAGTTTATCCTTTTGTCAGTTGCGAAGGTTCTAAAGGATATATTTCTTGTCGAAGAGTTGTTTCAGATATGGAAAAAAAGAAATATGGAAAACTCTATAAAGAGATGAGAGCAGGAGAAAGATAATGGAATTTTTAAAACATATAAGCATCAAAAATAAACTTCTTATTAATGTTATTTTACCAACCCTTACTATGGTTATTATGGCATCTTTTGCAATCAATGCAAGTATTGCTAAAAAAACAAAATATGCTGAGTATGACACAATAATAAGATTAGATACCAGTATATCTGCCCTTGTTCACGAAACACAAAAAGAGAGAGGGGCAACAGCAGCCTTTCTTAGCTCAAAAGGTACAAAATTTATAAAGAGACTACCGAGACAACAAACAGCTACAGATAAAAGAATCAAAG
>JALUBM010000310.1 GCA_027044845.1 Sulfurimonas sp. | reverse complement strand
GCATATCATTAAACATTATCTCAAATATGACAAAGAAAATCCTTTTATCTTTGTCTCTGCTCTTTTAGCATTTTTAGGTATCGCTGTTGGGGTTATGGTACTGATGATTACTATGGGTATCATGAATGGGACACAAAAAGAGTTTGCTAAAAAACTCTTTGTTATGAACTACCCTCTTACGGTCTTGCCTTTAGAAGCAGATACTATCAATGATACACTCATAGCAAAACTTTCAAAAAATTTTCCTCAGATTAAGCAGGCTTGGCAAAATTCAATTTTACAAAATAAAAAAAAGGATGCAAAAATCTATGCTTACTGGCTTGAAGAAAACGGTGCAAAATCAGACCCATCTTTCAATGCGGACGCATTTGAAGAATCATTTATGATGAAATATAATAAAGGCATTGTAAAAACTCGAAAAAAGATGTCAGAGATGGAAAAATCAGTCGACAAAACAATCGCTGAGGCAAAGAAAAAAGGCTATTCAGAGATAGATTGGAACATAGCAAGAGCCATTCGTAACGAAAAAAAGATGGCTAGTTTTGCTGCATTTATAAGCGCATTTGTAAGAAATACATATATCCCTTTTTTAGGGAAACTTTTGAAAAAAATATCTGATGCAAATAGAAATTTAAAGCAAAAACGCGATGATGAGATAGATAAAGAAATTAACGGAGGAAAATAATGGAAGGTATTATTTATTTAGCAAAAGAAAAAGATAAAAAAAACATTTTTGTCAAAAATGAATATGTTGTACTTCAAACAGTACAGTTAGTTAATACACCATTTGATATGTCTTGCATCAAAAGTAAGAAATGTATGAATGTTAAGGGTGATGTTTATTTTTTCGCGGATAAAGGGGTCGACTCAAAAAATCATTTTGATTGTTATTTAGATTCTACTCAATTCGCTCAGTTTTGGAAGTGTTTAAGAAAGCTTAATGATGTTGAAAAATTTGTTTTTCTTGAAAAAGTTTTAAATTTTACTGAATCCATTTAAAAGCACATGATGTATGTTTTATGCGACCTTAGGAGCAAAAAATAGTAAAAAGAACCAGTCGGAACCAGTCGGAACTGATTGGTACTGAATCGGAACTAGTCGGAACCAAAAAGGAACTACTAAGAGACTACACCTGCGGTACTTTTTTTAAAAGTACCTATTTGGGTGGAATTTTGGGTGGAATTTGAAAAAAGGGAGTGAAAATGCTTTCACCAAAACGGATAAATGCACATAATGCAAAAGACTATCACGAAAATCAAAAAGATTACTATGGCATTGCCAAAGGAGAATATTTCGGTGCTTTAAAAGAACATTTCGGCTTAAAAGATCTTACACAAGAAAGTTTTAACGAGCTACTCGCAGGAGTTGATCCACGTACGCATAAATCTTTTCTTCCCTCAAAAAAAAATAGAAAAAGTGATTGTGCTGCTATAGATCTAACTTTAACAAGCCCTAAATCGTTTGGAATATTAGTTGAGATGTTTGAAGCGAAAGGAGATTATCAATCTGCAAATAAGCTGCTTGGTTACTACAATCAAGCAATTAATAATACGTTGTCTCATATTCAAGAAGAGTATGCATTTTGTAAGTTTCAAAAAAATAAGGTTAAGAAAATTGAGAAAACTCAAAAACTGATAATCGCTAAATTTGAACATAATGATTCTCGCCCAGTAACTGATTCTAATACTAATGAGGTTTTTGTAGATTGTAATGTTCATACACACTGTGTTGCTATGAATTTTACGCAAGCTTCAGATGGTAAATTTAGAAGTCTTGAAGCCAAAAAAATATTTGATGATAAAATCAAACTAGGTACATATTTTCGTGCTGAATTTGCGAGCATATTAAAAGAAAACGGTATACAAATTGATGTGACAGATAAAAAAAATAGTTTTTGGAAAATTAAAGAGATACCAGATGTTTTAATCAAAGAATTTTCTCAAAGATCTAAACAGATTGAAAATGAATTTCAAAGACTTCGTAAACTCTTTCCAAAGATGGATGAAACAAAGCTAAGACAGAAAGCAACTTTATCTAGCAGAGAAAGAAAGAAAATTACAATCCCTCGCAATCAAATCAAAGAGCATAATCTTAGAAGAGCTGAAAAACATATTGATGTTGATTTACTTTTGCATAAGTTTAAAATTTATTTAAGTAATGATAAACAGAAAACAGAAAAAGTAAAAATAGACCTTACTAATCAAATTGATAATAAAAAATTAGAAATTAGGAAAATGAGGAAATTCCATCAAAATAGATATATGTTATTACAACAGCTTACAAAGCAAATGCTAGGACAAATTCGACCGAGTGAAATTTTTAAACAAATTCAAACAAAGGAGCAAAAAGATAAAAAAGAATTAAAAACAATGCATGAAGTAGTTGTATTAAGCCTGCTAAAAACAAAACTAAATACAGAGAAACTATATAGTAAAAATAAAAATAAACTAATTTTGGAGGAAAATTTTGAAAACAGAAGAATCGGAAAAACCAGTCACAGAGATAGATTTATTGAAATCTCTAATCGAGTCTCAGGTCAGCTTACAGAAGCAGAACCAACTCATTTTAGAGATGTTGCAAACACTGCTACCAGAGCCGAGCGAAGAGAATGCAGAGCCAACACTCAAGGAATTAATGATGTTACAAATAGAGATGTCAGAAGAAATGCTGAAATATCTCAAACAGTAGTAACACTTCAAGATGTAAAACTTGCAGAGCGTGGATACCATGAGAGCATTAATAACACTAAGGAGAGAGAACGATGAGTAA
>JALUBM010000309.1 GCA_027044845.1 Sulfurimonas sp. | reverse complement strand
GAATATGTATCTTCTTACCAATTGATAAATCTTTATAACGCATACTCTTCTCCTTTTAAAACAAGTAATTTAATTCAAAACGACATTTGTTATATAAATCATTAGATGGAAAATTATAGCAAATTAAAGTCTCAGCAAAGTCTCAGCAGTTATCATTACAAAAAAATTTATTATCTTTTACTAACACTAAAAGCTACATTTGTATTTTTAAACTTTTCAAATGTTGCTATATCCATTTGAATATGTTCTAATTTCTCTTCACTCACTATTAAAAAATCATCCCCTTCAATTCTAAAAATAACTTGCTTTGGATATAATCGTTTTAAGAAATGAGAGAATTTTTTTAAAAATTCATCACCCTTTTGCCAACTAAACTTTTTATTATACGCTGAAAAGTTATGTAGATTTACACTATATTTGTAAATATTTTTTGAGTGGGCATAATCCCTAAGATAAATGTCAAGATACTCAATTATATAAAGATCTGTTAATCTATCTTTATAAAAATAAGAAAACCTTTGTTCCTCTATACGCGTTTTTGGCAGCTGTGTAATATCTGCATCTATTTTTATATTTTGTAAAGCTTTACATGCCGCATCTACCACCTCAGGATGATAGCTTTTTGCACTGAGCTGTTGTAGTTCTTGGAGTGCCTTTGTTACGCTCTTTTTTGCCTTATAAATTCTATTTGTAGTCATAGCATCAAAGGAGTCGGCTACTATCATAATCCTGCTTAGTGGTTGAATCTCTTGGTCTTTGAGACCTCTTGGGTAGCCTGAGCCATCATATTTTTCATGATGTTCTCTCATAATTTCGGCTATCTCTTTGTAAGCATCTATTTTGCTTAGGAGAAGATACCCTGCATTTAAGTGGTCTTGGATGAGTTCGTATTCAAGAGCATTAAGTTTGGCAGGTTTTAAAAGCACACTATCAGGGGTAGAAATTTTTCCTATGTCATGAAGCCATGCTGATTTTTTAAGAAGTTCTATCTCTTGGGATGAAAAGTCCATCTCTTCAGCAATAAGTTCGCAATAGTGAGCCACTCTTTTTGTATGCCCTGCTGTATAGGAGTCGCGAGCTTCAATCATATCAACCATAGAGTGTATAATTTGTCTTTGATTTTCACTCTTCTCACTTTCAAGTTTTTCTATTTGTATTTCATTGGATTTATCTCGAAAAGTCACAACTGTTCCAACAACATTTCCTTCTATAAGAATGGGTGTCGCAACTAAAGAGACTTTTAAAATAGAACCATCTTTTTTAACCATAGACTCATGACTATCAATAATTTGTCCTCCTCGAAGCATTGATGCATATATTTTACACTCTTTAGAAGAAATTCTATGAGCATTTTTATCTTTGTAGTGAATGTATTCATGTATCTTCTTTCCAAGTAACTCACTCTCTTCAAAACCTAAAAGTCGTAATGCTTCGTGATTTATAAAAGTCAATTTTCCATCCATATCAACGGTACAAACGCCATCACCAATGCTTTGTGTAATGTCATAGAGCTTTTTTTCATTTTGCATAAACTTCTCTTTTTCCTTAAAAAGTTTTAGATAAAGGCGTATTTTATTAAGGAGTTGGTTATCATCAATAGGTTTTGTGATGTAATCCACTGCACCTATCTCAAAACCATATTTTATAAACTCTTCACTTTTAAAAATAGCAGTTACAAAAATAATGGGAATATCTTTTGTCTTTTTATTTGATTTAAGGATTTTAGCAAATTCAAAGCCGTTTATGTCGGGCATCTGTACATCTGAAAGTATTAAATTCACATGAGTTTTAAGTAAAATACTCAGCCCCTTTTCAGCACTTAGAGCCTCTATTACTTGTACATCTTCGAGCGTTTTTAAAAGGGCAGTAAGTGTAAAAAGATTATTTTTGTTATCATCTACACATAGAATAGTGTACTGAGTGTTGTTTATTTTGTACATATTCTATTTCTTCCACTCTCTTTTGCCTCATAAAGAGCTTCATCTGCTCTACTCGTAATGCTTTTTATAGTGTCCCCTTTTTGAAATTCAGTTACTCCAAAACTACATGTGATGCTACCAACTGTTTCAAAAGGTTCTTTTTCAATTAAAGTGCGTATGTTTTCAATAATTACAATAGCATGCTCTTTATTTGTCTCTAATGCCAATATAAACTCCTCTCCGCCCCAGCGTGCAAAAATATCATTTTCCCTTGTATTCTTATTAACAAGAGAAGTCAAATGTTTTAAAACTGCATCTCCTGCTAAATGTCCATAGGTATCATTAACATTTTTAAAGTGGTCAATATCTAAAATAACAAAACTCATATTTAAATGGTTTAAAGCAACTTGCTGTAATTTTTCTTCCATAAGGTGATAAAACATATTTCTATTATAAATTTGTGTAAGGGTATCAAAATTGGCTTCATGCTCGAATTTTTTTGTTCTTTTTGCCATAACGGTAATATCTGTAAGAGAGAGGATGTACAAATCATAAAATCTTTTTGCTTTAATGGTAAAGTTATGAATTTGTTTCTCTTTATCTTCAATAGCGACAACAACATCATCACTTTTTAGGCGTTTTATGATGTTTTCTATCCAATCTGCTGTATCGTCTAATAATTTTAAATGAAAATAGCCATCTCCCTCTTTAAAGGATTGACGAATACAATGATACTGCTTTTGAAATATAAAAAATGTATCTACACCAAAGAAATCAAGAACTGCTTTATTTGCATTGACAACCTGCTCCCCATCTGTTACCAAAATAAGATTATCTTGTAAATCTACAATATTTTGTACATATTCTTTCTCTT
>JALUBM010000308.1 GCA_027044845.1 Sulfurimonas sp. | reverse complement strand
ATATTAAGATTATGGAATATGATGGTTTTGTTCTCATCTTTGGCAAAGACTCTTTTTTTGTATTTTCTAAATCTTTGTAAATTCATTCCATCATATCTTTTAAAATCGGGTGCATAGAAGCTGAGATATTTATCTGTTTTATTATAAATCCAAGCATATCGCCATGTGTAAAGTTTAGCGAGTAATTGGGCTAATGTTTTTTTTGATGGTGGGGGAGTCTTTGTTGCATTTTCTTTAATAATAAGAACTGTTTTTTTAATATCAATATTTCTATTCATGCATTCAATACTTTTATTTTTAATAGCGATACAGCCTTTTGTGAAAGCATCTCTTTTTTGATTTGTAGGTAATCCGTGAATCCAAATGCCTTGTCCAGTTTTGCCTTCATATCTGTCGAAAAGATTTGGATAAGAGGTGACAAAAGCCATTGGACCGTAAAATGAATCAATTTTAGATATTTTTTTGACTATATCATACACACCGATAGGAGTTCTAAGGTCTCCTTCCTTTTTCTTATCACCTTTGAATTTTCCTGTAAAAGCACTGTATTCTTTTCTAAGTTTATAAGTATTGTTAGCATCTTTTGAATAGATTAAAAGCTCTGATTTTGATTTATCACACAATAAAATATTTGTATAGGATTCGATATAACCAAATTCTGTGTCTTTATTTTGAAGATATTCTTTCCAATAATTTGTATCCGTTAAACTTTTATCAAGTGTTTTTTCAATATCTTTGATACCGTGGAGTCTGTAATTTGTCAGTATTTTGTTATCTGAAGCAAAAACAGAAGTAGAAAGAAAAAGTATAAATAGTGCTTGAATCACTGTCGTATAAAATTTATTTTGCATTGTCATATCCTATCTCTTTTAAGAAGTTTTTGTCTTTTGTCCAGCCTTTTTTAACAGTGACCTGTAAATTTAGGTAGGCTTTTTTACCGCTGAGTCTTTCAATTTTTTCACGTGCAGATTTTCCTATGCGTTTGATTGATTCCCCACCTTTCCCGATGATGATACCTTTTTGTGACTCTTTTTCTATAATAATAGTGGCATAAATTTTATCAACATGGTTTTCTTCTTCGATGGAATCAATAATAACATCTGACTCGTAAGGTACTTCATCACTAATGTTTTCAAAAATAGCTTCGCGAATAAATCCTGCATATATATCACGTACAAGTTCACTTGTTAAATCTTCTGGGTCATATAAATAGGGAGAATCTGGCAGGTTTTTTGCAATAGTATCAAGTAAGTCCTCATGCCCTACCTTACGTGCCATGGCAACTGGAATAAGTGCTTCAAAGTGTGTAGCATACTTATTGTATGTACCGATTGCTTTAAAAAGCCTTTCTTTTGAAACCTGATCAATTTTACTCAGTGCTATTATATGCTTCACTCGTCCGTTATTGATTTGTAAAAACTTCTCATAATGTTCCGTAGAATCGGTAACAGGTGCTAAATAAACGATTAAGTCACAATCGCCCATCGCTTTAAGTGCTTCATCAAGCATAAATTGATTGAGAATTTTTTCTTTTTCATGCAGACCAGGAGTATCTATAAAAATAATTTGGGAATTATCATGCATAACAATTGCGTTTGAACGTTTTCTTGTAGCATTTGCCTTTTGGCTTACCATTGCAATTTTTTCTCCTAAAAGAGAATTCATAAGGGTACTTTTACCCGCATTTGGACGTCCTATTAAAGAAACAAAACCAGCTTTAGTCATCTATAATTACCTTTTGTGTAGTTATAATATATATCGAGAAAGATCTTCATTTTCGACAGTATCATCAAGTTTTTCATGAACCAGCTTGGTTGTTATGATAAACTCTTTTCCTTTGTATTGGTCTGCATTAAAACTGATATCTTCAAGTATTCTTTCTAAAATAGTATGCAGGCGTCTTGCCCCTATATCTTCTGCCGTTTCATTGGCACGATGTGCAAGTTTTGCTATGGCTTTTACTGCTTCATCTTCAAATATCAGTTCCATACCCTCAACACTTAAAAGTGCTTGATATTGTTTGAGCAAAGAATTTTGAGTTTGTGTTAAAATCTGATAGAGGGTATCTTCTGTTAACGTTTCTAGCTCTACACGAAGAGGAAATCTTCCTTGAAGTTCAGGAATTAAATCACTTGGCTTACTGACATGAAAAGCTCCAGCGGCTATGAAAAGTATATGGTCTGTATTGATTGTTCCATATTTTGTAGAAACACTGCTTCCTTCTACAATTGGGAGTAAATCTCTTTGAACTCCCTCTTTTGAAGGGTCGTTTCTTCCTTGATTTTTTTCACTTAAAGTGATTTTGTCTATTTCATCAAGGAAAATAATTCCTCCATTTTCAGCACGTTTTAGTGCTTCGGTATTGACTCGTGTCATGTCAAGAAGCTTATGACTTGCTTCTTGACGAAGCAGAACTTTGGCATCTTTTACTGTGACCTCTTTTTTATTGTCTTCTTTGTTTATTGTAGCAAATACTTTGGAAAAGCTCTCCTGTACTTTTGCCATTTCTGGTGGAAGATTTGTGTCATTAAACTCTATATTTAGTTTCTCAATTTCAAGTTCTATTACTTTATTGTCCATTTCTCCTGACTCTATACGTTTTTCCATAGCTTCAAGTAGTCTTTGATAATCATCTTTTTTACTTTCACTTGCTCCTTTAGGAAGAGGGGGGAGTAGCTTTTCTGTGATTTTATTTATGATGTAGTTTTCTATTTTTTCTTTGTTGGATTCTTCTTGTTCTGCTTTTACTATACTTATAGAGTTGACAACTAAATCTCGTATCATAGATTCTACATCACGACCGATAAAACCGACTTCTGTGTATTTACTCGCTTCAACCTTGATAAAAGGCACTTTCATCATTTTTGCAAGACGACGGGAAATTTCTGTTTTTCCAACACCTGTAGAACCGATCATTAAAATATTTTTAGGTGTAATCTCACTTTTGAGTTCATCATCAAGTTGCAGACGCCTGTAACGTGTACGAAGAGCTAAAGCAATAGTTTTTTTAGCATCTTTTTGAGCAATGACATAGTTGTTTAAATATGCAACTATTTCTTTGGGTGTTAAATTCACTGTTTGTCTCCATCTAGTATAAGTGTTTTTATATTATGATTGGTATAAATACATAAATCTGCGGCAATATGCAAAGACTCTTTGACAAGAATTTCTGCATCTAAGTCTGCATGTTTTTTTAAAGCACGAGCAGCAGAGATAGCGAAGTTTCCTCCGCTACCGATAGAAGCAATTTCTCCATCCTCTGGTTCAACGACATCACCGTTTCCTGTTAATATAAAAATATGTTCTTGATTTAAAACAATCATCATAGCTTCAAGACGGCGTAAAACTTTATCTTTTCTCCAAGCTTTAGAAAATTCAACAACGGACTTTAATAGATCCCCTTTTTTATTCACTAAAAACTCTTCAAACATGTCAAATAAGTTAAAAGCATCTGCTGTGCTTCCTGCAAAACCAGCTAAGATTTTACCATGATGTAAGGTGCGAATTTTTGTTGCATTTCCTTTTAAAACGCTGTTTCCAAAGGTAACTTGACCATCACCACCGATAACGGCTTTTTCTTTGCTTTTGTAAGCGAGTATTGTAGTAGCATCAAACATAAATATTTATTCTCCCTGCACATCTACATGGAGTTTTGCATGGATACCGTGACCAAGTTTTAAATCTAGGTCATGCTCACCGATTGTTTTGATGGCAGTTTTGTCTGTAATGGCTTTTTTATCGATTTCAATAGCATACTGTTCTTTGAGTGCAAAAGCGACTTCTTCTTTTGTGATTGCACCAAAAAGATGTCCATTACTACCGACTTTTTTAGTTATAATCACCTCAAGTTTTTCCATTTTTAATGCTATTTCTTTAAGCCTTGCAATTTCTGCTTCCGCTTCTGCTTTTAGTCTTTCTTGCTCGGCTTTATGCTCTGCAAGAATTTCAGGAGTTGCATGTTTTGCAAATCCTTTTCCTATCAAAAAGTTTTTGCCATAACCATCTTTGACTTCTTTAACTTCACCTGTTTTACCCAAACTTTTTACGTCTTTTATTAGTAATACTTTCATTTTACGTTCCTGTATATTATCTTTCAATTTCACCTGAATAAGCAACGATACCATTTGTAAGGTTGCCAATTTTATTATATCCATTATCTATAAGAATTCTTGCAACATGTGCAGATCTACTACCTACATGACAATAAACTATAATATTTTCATCTTTTGTATAGTTTGCTTCTTCCCATGTTTGAAAGAATGAACTTGTCGGTACAAGTTTGTCGGCACCTTTAATGTGACCCATTTGCCATTCCATATATTCACGTACATCAACAAGTTTAAAATCAACCATCTTAAGTTCTCTTGCTTCTAAAAGTGAAACAAGCTCGTCTCCGTCAAGTTCATCTTTATTGACAAGTAATTCACATTCTTCTTTTGTAAGTCCTCTTGAATGGTTGTGTGAAATTTCTTCCATTCCAAGTTCAACACGTTTTGTGGCAGCAAATTCAGGAGTACAGAAAATTCCACAATGACAAACACCATCTTGGAGTATTTCTTTTTCTATTGCAGGTTTACAAGGACAGACTCTATTGTCTACAGATTTTGGCTTTCCATCTACTTCTTCAACCATAAAACAAGGGCAAAAACGTTTTTTGTACATCATTTTATTACGAGCAAGACCCATTTGCACACCTTCGTTTACATCTTCTTGAGGGTTATATACCCAGCCGAATTGTGCATTTACCTTGTCTGTAAATTTGATTGTTTTTTCTAATTCTGCCTGAAATTCTGGTGAATTCATATCAATCTTAATCATACTCATGTTTAGTTCCTACTTATTTTTAAATTTATTTCTTGCTTTACCTTCAATGATAAAACGTAATGCATTCAGTTTGATAAAACCTTCTGCATCTTTTTGATTGTATACTTCATCTTCTTCAAATGTTGAATATTCTGGGTTGAAAAGTGACATATCAGAACTTCTTCCAACAACCATAATGCTTCCTTTATAGAGTTTTAGTCTTACGGTGCCTTCAACCCATTTTTGCGTTTGGTTTATTGCAGCTTGGAGCATTTCACGTTCAGGTGCAAACCAAAAACCATTATAAATAAGTTTTGCATATTTTGGCATCATTTCATCTTTTAAATGTGCCGCTTCACGATCTAGTGTGATTGATTCCATTGCACGGTGAGCTTTAAGCATAATTGTTCCACCTGGAGTTTCATAACAGCCTCTTGCTTTCATTCCAACAAACCGATTTTCAACAATATCAACACGACCAATTCCATGTTTTCCACCAAGTTTATTTAATGTTTTAAGCATAGTTGCAGGGCTTAACTCTTTTCCATTGAGGGCGATAGGATCACCGTTTTTATATGTCAGTTCAATGTACTCAGCTTTATCAGGGGCTTTTTCGGGTGAAGTTGTCCATAGCCACATTGACTCTTCAGGTTCTGCAGCAGGATCTTCTAAAATTCCGCCTTCATAAGAAATATGAAGCAAGTTTGCATCCATAGAATAAGGTGATTTTTCCCCTTTTTTCTCAATTTGAATACCGTGTTTTGCAGCATATGCTAAAAGTTTTTCACGAGAGTTTAAATCCCATTCACGCCATGGAGCTATGATGGTAAGTGTAGAATCTTGTCCTAAATAACCCATTTCAAAACGAACCTGATCATTTCCTTTTCCTGTCGCACCATGTGCAACACCATCTGCACCAGTAATTTTTGCAATTTCTGCCTGACGTTTTGCAATAAGAGGGCGGGCGATAGAAGTTCCCAAAAGATATTCTCCTTCATAAATTGCATTGGCTCTAAACATTGGAAACACAAAATCTTTTACAAATTCTTCACGTAAATCATCAATAAATATATTTTCAGGTTTGATGCCCAGTTCAAGTGCTTTTATACGTGCTGGTTCAAGCTCTTCACCTTGTCCTAAGTCTGCTGTAAACGTTACAACTTCACATTTATATTCATCTTGCAGCCATTTTAAGATAACACTGGTATCAAGTCCACCAGAGTACGCTAAAACAACTTTTTTAACACTTTTTTTCATGTAAAAAACCTTTGATAATAAAATAATTGACGCGATTATAGCTAAAAAGAGATGAGAAGTTACTTATGTTTTTTGTACTTAAGTTTTTAGATAAAGGTTATTAAGGAAACTTATTTTATCTGTAAAGAAGAATAGCGGGTCACTAAATACCCGCACTAAAATATATTTCTATCCTTTTGAATCAAACAAAATTCCACTTACTTCTTGCATTTTTGGAAGGAATTCTTGAGCCTTTGCGGCTGGAAATCTCCGAATTATTTTATCAGTCTTTGTATCAATTGCAGCGACATAAAATATATCATCTCTATCTACCCCGAATTTTATATTGGTATGGAGTGGTGAAAGAGCATTGTTAAGTTCTTTTACCAAATCTTCAATATTCTCTTTTGAATCTAGTTTTTTTGTGTCATTTACTGTTGAGTTTTGCATCTCTTTGATTATATTAGATTGTTTTGTTTGCACCGTATTTTGAGCCTGTTGTGACTGTTCTTGTGTTTTCCCTTGAGCCTCTGTCGTACCTACATGTGATTGTTGTTGTCTTGCAACATTTGCTATGCCATCCATGACTTATTCCTCTTTTTAAAAGTATAATTACTAATGATAAAATCGGCTAAGTATTCAATAACTTTAAAAAATATTTGAATTCTCTGGGAATACATTCATTTTCTTTAGAGGTAATTATAGTTATAATATAATCCAAATTAAAAAATTAAAGAGATTTCATAATGAGTTTTGCAATTATCGGCGGAATACTTTTAAATATCGGTGCGTATCTTACCTATAAAGGCAAAATCTATCAGGCAGTGATTGTTTACATGTTCGCAGATATTTGTTGGATAGTAATGGCTGTACAAAAAGAGGACATAATAGGTGCGAGTTTTATTATAGTAGGCACGGTTCTGGGATTTTTAGCATATTTGAAGATGAAAGAGGGTGGAATGCGTAAAAGTTTAAATGAAGGACAAGAATGATTTATAAGTCAAAAGAGGGTGATATTCGTTTAGAAAATCTCACACGATTGTATGGTGCGGTTGTGATTGACATGCAGGGTGAAATCGCTGAAATGAGTTTGGAGTGGTTTGATCTGTATGGCGATAAAGTGAAACTGATAAATTATGTACTGGTATTTGATTACACAAAGCATGGTGAAAATGTAAGAGATAAAAAGGTCTTGGAATTTGAGAGTAAAGATGCACTTGTAGAGACGATGCAAGAGGTAGCACAATTTTTTCAAAAATAATTTCAAAAGATACTAAAAAAGTTCTCACTCTTGCTTTTCCTGCGGCACTCAAACATCTTGTAGATATTTTACAGGTACTTATAGATATGTTGATGGTGGGAACTGTCAGCGTTGCAGCTTTAGCAGCTGTGGGTATGAGTATGCAGTTTATGATGATTGTCAATGTTTTAATGACGCTTTATGTCATAGGCGGCAATGCACTTATTTCACGTTTTATCGGTCAAGGAAGAAAGAAAAGAGCCTCGGCACTCCTATTTTCGCTTGTTATTCTTGCCGTGATTCTAGCCTTTTTTGTCACTATTGGAGGCTATTTTGGAAGTGATTATTTTTATGGCTGGATGGGTGCAACACCTTCTGTAGTTAAACAAGGAAGTATCTATTTTAAAATTTTATCTCTTGGTATCGTTGTTATATTTTTGGATAATCTACTTTATAATGCACTCAGTGCGGCAGGTGATACTAAAAGTTCTTTTTATATTAAGCTCTCTTCTGCTGGAATGAATGGTTTTATGAATTATGTATTGATATTCGGTCATTTCGGTTTTGAAGCGATGGGTATTGAAGGTGCAGCCATTGCAACGGTTATTTCATATATTCTTAATGTTATCGCTTACTATATACTTATTAAAAAAATGAATTCAAGTCTTGATTTTGTACCGATTGTACGTATGAAAGATATTAAGCGAGTTCTAAAAATTGGTTGGAGTGCAGCACTTGATAGAGGTATTTCAAGTATGAGTTTTTTAGTTTTTGTCTCTATCATCACTGCGTATGGAACGGCAGAACTTGCTGGGTATCAGGTTGGACTTCGGGTTGAGGGTATTGCCTTTATGCCAGGATTTGGCTTTGCTATTGCCGCTATGGCTTTGGTGGGGCAAAATATAGGGGCAAAGAAGTTTGAAGAGGCATATAATATGGGCATTATTTCAGGACGAATTGCTTATATTTTTATGGGAAGTGTCGGTCTTATTATGATACTCTTCCCTGAGTTTCTCGTCGGCTTCTTCACAAAAGACACTCTCACAATTGCCGTTGCTTCGCAGTATTTGATTTTAGTCGGACTTGCCCAAATTCCTTTGGCAATTATGTTCGTTTATTCTGCCGCACTTCGAGGTGCAGGTGCTACAAAAACGACACTTAAAGTCAACGTAACCTCTTTATGGGTTTTTCGGGTAATTCCTTCTTATATAGCGTATAAAATGGGATTTGGCGTTGGGGTTATCTTCGCTATTATGAATATAGAAACATTGATAAAAGGAATTATTTACTCATATCTTTACTCTAAAAAAGATTGGTTATACACTAAAGTATAAGTAAGATTTTTTATTTTAGCAAGTTTGAGATAAAATTACATTATGATAAAACAAGAATATAAACAAGCAGTAGATAAATTGAATCTGTGGGCATATCATTATTATGTTTTAGACGACCCGATTATGACCGATGAAGTGTATGATAAGCTTTATAAAGACGTAGAAGAATATGAAGAGGCACATCCTGAGGATATTTTACAAGACTCTCCGACACAAAGAGTGGGGGATGTCGTCAGTGAAGGGTTTGTAAAAGAGAAACATCTCTCAAGGATGTGGTCGCTTGAAGATATTTTTGATGCCGAGGGGTTGAAAAAATGGCTGGAAAAAACTTATCGGCTTGATAAGAATGTGACCTTTTATTGTGAACCAAAATATGACGGTGCTTCTTTAAACCTTATCTATGAAAACGGACAACTGCAAAAAGGAATAACCCGAGGAGACGGAACTGTCGGTGAACTTATAACACAAAATGTAAAAACCATCCGTAGTGTTCCCTTGAGTATTGAACATAAAGAGTTGATTGAGATTCGCGGTGAGGTTGTCATTTTTAAAGATGAGTTTGACAAAATCAATAAAGAACGCCTTAAAAAAGGGGAACCGCCTTTTGCAAATCCTCGTAATGCCGCAGCAGGAAGTTTGAGACAGCTTGATCCGAGTGTGACTGCTTCAAGAAATCTTGTTTTTTTACCTTACGGCGTTGGCGTAAACAGTTTGACGCACAAACTTCTGAGTGACAAAATGGCATATATTTATGAACTTGGGTTTCGTAAACCGCCGCTTCGAGCCATCACAAAAGGGTATGATGAGATAGAAGCAATATATGAACGGATGAAAGAAGAGCGCGAGAGTTATGCGATGATGCTTGATGGTATGGTTGTCAAGGTCAATGAAATTGCCGCACAGATAGATATGGGCTACACAGTGAAAGTTCCTCGTTGGGCAGTTGCTTATAAATTTCCTGCGGTAGAGAAGATCACATGCCTTAAAGATATTATACTGCAAGTCGGACGTACGGGAGTTGTGACGCCTGTTGCGGTAGTAGAACCGACACAAATCGAGGGTGCCGTAGTTGAACGTGCGACACTGCATAACTTTGATGAGATAGAGCGAATGGATATTCGCATAGGTGACAAGGTGATAATTTTGCGAAGTGGAGATGTCATTCCTAAAATCGTGAAGGTTTTGACAAATGAGCGAGACGGCAGTGAAGTAAAAATCGAGCGTCCTACACATTGTCCGGTTTGTGGAAGCGAACTCTTGCAAGAAGAGGTATTGATAAAATGTCAAAACCTTACATGTGAGGCAAGGGTTGTCAACTCCATTATCTATTTTGCTTCAAAACAGTGTCTCAACATTGACGGACTTGGCAATAAAATAGTAGAACAGCTCTTTAATGCCGGACTTGTGCGAAGTGTTCTTGATTTGTTTGCCTTGAATATGGAAAAACTCTTAAAGCTTGAAGGATTTAAAGAGAAAAAAGCAAAGAATCTTTTAGATGCTATTGAGAGTGTCAAAGGTTGCGAGTTGTGGCGTTTTATCAATGCTCTTGGAATTGAGCATATCGGAGAGGTGGCTTCAAAGATGATAGCAGAGGCTTTGGGACTACAATATATGCACCCTACAAAAGAACAGCTTATAAGCATTGAAGGCATAGGAGATGAGATGGCAGAGTCTTACTTGGAATTTATGCGTGTCAATGAAGAGACGGTAAAAAAACTTCAAGAGATATTGCAGCCTGTAGCACCGATAAAAAGAGAAGAAGCACAAGAGAACCTTTTTAAAGCTAAAAGAGTCGTTTTGACAGGAACTATGAGTGAGTCTAGACCTGTTATAAAAGAAAAACTTGAAGCATTAGGTGCAAAAGTAAGTGGCAGTGTGAGCAAAAAAACAGACTATGTCATTTATGGTGAAGATGCAGGCAGTAAGTATGATAAGGCGGTGAGTTTAGGTGTAGCGACGTTGAATGAAGACGAGATGAGAGATTTAAGTAAAAAGTTTGAAGCTTAAAGTGCTTTTTTGCTACAATTATGAGATTCAATTGTTAATCTTTGAATGAAACGAAAATAATAGGTTATTGTATGAAATATTTTTTTATATTTATTGTATTTTTTTCTAGCTGGTTATTTGCCGATGAATATAAGTTAGGACATGGGTATAAGGTAGATAATGCATTGAATATGGGTGCTTATTTCTCAGTTGATTATACGAATGATAAGAGTATTGATAGGTTTAGGCTTGATGATATGGCTGTCTTAGCATATGGAAATCTTCCTTCAAACTTTTCTTATCTTGCTGAATTTGAAGCTGCACCGTTTTACGTAAAAGATTATAAACAAGGAACTTCTCAAACAAATACTACGCCACATAAAGAACGTATGTATTTGAATTATTTTTATTCAGATATGTTTAATTTTAGATTAGGAAAGTTTATTACTCCTATAGGCTATTGGAATTTAGAGCCAATTAATGTTTTAAGAGATACTAGTTCTAATCCTCTATATTCAGAAAAGATGTTCCCAAAGTTTGTAACAGGTGTAGAAACTTATGGCTATTTAGATGAAGATGAACAAATACAATATCACTTCTTTCTTCAATCTACTGATGATATAGATAAAAATTACATTAACATTCAAAATGATTTTTTTCTTGGTGCTTCGTTAGGCTATGAAGTTTCAGATGAAATTGAAGTGGGCAGTTCAGTTGGCTACTATGAAACATATGAGAGAAAAGATGTTTCTTTTGTAGAAGCAAATGCTAAGTATGAAAATTACCCTTTTTTAGTTCAAACTGAATGGGCATATACTAATGTACAAAATAATGTATTACATTCTAATGCTTATCAAATAGGAGGTTATCTTCAGGGAATGTATAATTTAAATCCTAAAAATGCTTTGGTAAGTCGTTATGAGTACTTTAAAGATACACAAAAAAATGTTATGAGTAAAAACCATATTTATGTAATTGGATATAGCTATAGACCGTTTTATGCAGTGTCAATTAAAGGGGAATATCAGTTTAATTCTGATTCTTATCTAAACAAAGCTATAATCTCATTTTCGGTGCTTTTTTAATGTCAGTAAAAGTATTGATATTCACTCTTGTTTTAAGTGTTAATAGCTTCGCTTCAGGGTATGCAGTTATTATGAATACTCATACAACAATTAAAAATCTTTCTGCTAAAGAGATAAAGAATATCTTCTTAATGAAAAAATATTTTATCAATGATATGAAATTAATACCGGTAAATAGTGCGGCATCTTTAGAAATTCGTGCTCGTTTTGAACAAGATATTTTACATAAAAATAGAAATAAGTTAAATAAATATTGGGTAAAAAAACACTTCCAAGGTATTCAACCGCCGGTTGTGCAAGCATCAATGAATGCCGTAAAACTGTTTGTTAAAAATGTCGATGGTGCTATTGGATATATCCCTATTAGACTTTTAGATTCTGATGTAAAGGTTCTTTATGAGTTTTAGATTAAAAATCATCTCTTTAATATTGTTGGTCAGTTTAGTGCCTTACATCATTACAATGCTCTATTTTGCAAATACATTGCGTGATGAATATTCTGCAAATGTAAAAAAAGAGCTACAAACACAACTCTCTTTAAGTGTTGGCAAAATCGATCAGTACATAAATAACTTACGTAGAGATATGCTGTTTATGAGTCATATGGA
>JALUBM010000307.1 GCA_027044845.1 Sulfurimonas sp. | reverse complement strand
ATTTTTCACCTTGTAATTTTGTAGATTTTGTTCTAAAACAGATAATTTTAAGTTTGTTTTTTTAAGTTGAGACTCTATAAAGTTAAGTGAATGTTGTGCCAATTTTGTTTTTTCTTTTATACTTTCAGATATATATATGTGTGTAATAGCATTGAGAATTTCTTTTGCCCTTAAAGAGACATAATCTTGATAATTAAGTTGTATGATGGTGCTATGTTTAGCAGCAAGTGCTATTTTAAGTCCACCAATATAATTGTCATAATAAGCATGCTTTGGAATAAAATGAAAAGTATATTTTGGAGCAGTTAATTTTTTAAGCTTACTTATAGTAAAAGTAAACCATTGTGTCTGAATAGGTTTATTGTACTTACATACTCGTTCATAAGTGATTTTTTGGTCAGCACGCAACTTTCTTAAACCAAGTTTTATAAAAATACCTTGAATACTCCACTGAGAGAATTGTTTTATTTTTAGTAAAAAATGCTCATTATCTTGAGGTTCAATAATGAATGTTTTACCATACATAGCATTATCAAGGACTTGATATGTTACAACAAAAGGCGATTTTTTATAGAGTTCTTTTTTTTTTCCAAGTGAATTTACACTATAATATTTTGTGCCAACATTTAAGGTTTCAAGTGCTTTTTGAACGATATATCGTGATCGAAGAATTGTACTTATATTATTTATGTTTATATTATCCTGACCAAAAGCCTTTAATAAAATATTTCCAGTATTTCCATCCTTTGAATTAATTTCAATAGTTGTGTTTGCTGCATAAATATTTGGTTTATAATATGCAACCACTGCACTTGCAATTAAAAATATAAATGCAATGAAAGTTATAGATACTATATAATATGCCATAACTTTAAAAACTTCTTTTAAATTAATTTCGTCATTATGAGCATTTGTTGAAGTAGTTTTACTCATAATTCTTCTTATTTACCTTCAATAGTTACTCTTTGAACAAATGGGTCTAAGATTGCTGAAACGGCTTTGAAAAATGGCATAGATTCTTTAAATGCTTTGTTGTATCCATTCATAGTCCTTGCTTGTACATAGAGTATATCATTCGGTTGCAATAGCATACTTGTTGTCAACAAGCTTTTGCCATCAGTTAAGTTAATCTTTCTTATTTGAGGATGACGGAGATCTCCACGAATTATCATAATATTTCTACGCGAAGCAACTGAATTAAGATAACCACTTCGAGCAATAGCTTCAATAACATTCATTGTTCCATTGATTATAGGGATAACCCCTGGTTTATTTACCTCACCTATAACAATAATTCTTTGATTGATTATTTTAACCGTAACATAGGGATTACGAATATACTTTTTATATTTTTTTATAAGAATTTTTGAAGCCTGATCTTCAGTAAAACCTGCTATTTTTACTGAGCCTACAAGTGGCAATCGTACAGTTCCTTTTAATGTTACAAGTAAGCCAGCTGCTTTATTTACACCTTGCTCATTTGTTGTCAAAATAGAACTCATTTGCTGTGATCCTGTACCTGATTGCACATAAACAGTAATAGACAGCCTATCATTTGGAGCTATTTTATACTCAAATTTAACCTCTTTTTCATAATCTTTTTCTGTAACTATAGAAGTATTCACATCTTTATCTACATGTTGAAAAAGGCGATCATCTTTAATGCTACATCCAGAGGAGACAAATAAAATTAGAAATAGAGTTAAAAATACATTAAACACTTTTATAAGAAACTCCTTCTATACATTTTAACTAAATTATGAGACTACTGCACATTTAGAGCTGACGCATTATCATTTTTTAGCAATATCTGTTCCAAAAGAGTAGATATTACCATGAAATAATCCGATTCGTTTTTTTAGTTTTTCTTCTGTAGTGCATTCTAGGATCAAAAAGACTGAAAAATATAGAAAAGAGCAAGGCAAACGAAAGGAGATTCACTATATCTGACTTGTTATAGCATTGTATAAAAATGAGTGAAAAAAAGAGCTGCAACTTTAATAAAGATACTACAGTAAAGACTTTGTCTCCTTTAAACTTTAGTAAAATATGATGCAAATGGTTTTTGTCTGCTATAAATAGAGACTGTTTTCTTTGTTTTCTTCTTCGCATCACTGTAAATGTATCAAGTAAAGGAATTGCACCTAAGAAGAGAACAGATGTTGGTATAATGTATTTGAGTGCATAAATACTAAGTAGTGCAATAATAAAACCTAAAAAAAGTGAACCACTATCTCCCATAAAAACTTTTGCGGGATACCAATTAAGTAATAAGAAAGCCACCAATACAGCGATAAATAGTAAACTCGTAGATATAAGAAAAAAATCTGAATATAGGTAACCTATATAAGTCAAACTTCCTAGTATAATAATAGAAAGAGAACCAGCAAGCCCATCTAGCCCATCGGTAAGATTAAGTGCATTTGTAAAACCAACAATAGCAAAGACAGTAAAAGGAAGAGCCATTAAACCTAATGAAACTTTATAACCGAAATAAGTTCCAAGGTTATCTATAATAAAGCCATTATAATATGCCACAACTGCAGCTAATATAATAAAAAAGAATTTCTTTTGTGAACTAATATTATAAAAATCATCATAAACACCAGTAAGATACACTATAAGCAAAGCAAAATACACATAATACATGTGTAACTCAAGAAAAGTAGAATAATTCATCATGATAAATGCAATAAGAAAGAAAGCGACAAAAACTATGCCTGCACCTTTTACAACAGGTTTTTTATGTACGCTTCTATGGTTTGGTATATCCATCAGTCCAAATTTATTTGCATTTTTTATA
>JALUBM010000306.1 GCA_027044845.1 Sulfurimonas sp. | reverse complement strand
TGATATTTACTAGATGGTGACCAGAACATCCAGCCATTTGTACCAATATCTTCTGTCGCTTTTATCTGTTCTTGAATCTCTCGTTTTTTATATTCTTGCCTGCTGGCTGTATAATCTTTAAAATACTGTAGCCAAGGTCTTACTCTATTACTTGGTATTCTATCTTGAATTTTTTTTATACTTCGATAGACTACTTCATAAGGATGTTTGGCAGGATATTTAAAATCAAAAGAACCACTTGCAAAACCTGAAGGATAGAGCATAGGGCATAAGTAGTCTGCATGTGCCGCCAAAGATGAAATAGTCTGTCCAATACCATTGTCATCTTTTGACCAGCAAACATTTCCGTAAGTGTCAACAGAGATAAAAACACCATATTTTCTTAATCTTTTTTTTGCCTCTTCTAAAAATTTTTCGATTGTTTTTACACGGTTGTGCTGTGTGTATTGTTTTGAAAATTGCAGTCCTTCTTTTGCTGGAAAACGGATATAATCAAAATTAATCTCGTCATAACCGACTTTTGCAGCTTCTTCAGCAATAGATATTGTGTAATTATGTGAGCGTTTATCAAATGGGTCAACCCATGCCATTTTGTCATGGTTTCTCCATATTTTGTTATTATTCTTTTTTTTTAAAGCATAATCAATATTGTGTGAAGCTTGTAATTCATCTTTAAAGGTAACAATTCTGGCAATTGTATATATATGCCTCTTTTTCATTATTTTCATAAACTTTGTGATATTTCTGTTCGTACGTTTTTTATAAGCACCGTAACTGTTTGCTTGTTTAAAACCTGTCCAAAACTGTGTAGAACCGTACTCATTCTTTACATCTACAACAACGGCATTTGCTTCGGTTGTATCGATGAGGTGCAGTATCTTTTTTAAAGTGAGTGAATGATTACTTGCTCCCCAAAATGAGAGATATAAAGCTTTTACTTTTATGGGTTGTAACTTAAAGGTAGTTGTATTGTTATCTGAGTTAAAAGCAAATGGTCTGTAGCCATACGCTTTTATATGGTAAGTTTTTGCATCCGATGGAATAAAAAAGGAGCCGTTTTTATCGCTTTGTACTGTTGTATTTGCATTACTGATAAAAGCAGATTTTATAGGTTTAGCAGTCTGTTCATCGATGATAGTTCCTCCAAAAGAGGCAAAAGCCAATACTGAGAATAAGGGGAGTAAAAACAATAATTTTTTCAATAGAATCTCTTTATGGAATTTTTTTGAAATATTACTATTTTTAAGCAAATAAAGTTTACTTTTACATGTAAAGTAATACAATTGTCATTCTAAGGAGTCAAAAAATGGCTCCTCTTGCCAATCGGCAAGGCTTTAGTGACTGAATATAATAGTAGGAATAGAAAATGAGTAAAAATTATTATAAATATTTGCAATTTTTGGCTACAAAATATAATATTTTATATATTGGAAAAGGGAGTAAAAAAATATATGATGATGTATCAGCATATTTTTTATCTTCATCTAAGATTGATATAAATGAAGAAATACTTACAAAAATAGAAAATATTCTTACCAAAAGACATATTAATATAGTAGTGATAGATGTAGAAGACAATAACCCTTTAGCTGTGAACTTTTATAATGCCATTAAAGCATTTGATAATGAAATTCTCACAATGCTTCTGTTTGACCCAAAAGAGTATAAAAAACTTGTTGAAGTGCTACCAAAGGTAGATATAATAGTAAGCTATCCGATAGATAAAAGCACCTTTCATAAAAAACTTTTTACAATACTCAGCCGTTTCTACGCACTTGATTCTATCGGCAGAAGAGACATTATTTTAAAACAAGCGAGTGTTACAGAAGAACCAATAGAGAAATTTTTCGATACTTACGAGGGCAGTGCTCTTTTTATAGCGGATGATTTGATGGAAATGGTGAATGAACTCAATGCTGGAAATTTGACGCATCCTTTTTTTGTCCATATCTCACAAAAGATAACGGATGTGGCAGATATATTTTCCAAGGCAGAACAAACAAAATCTGTTACTCCTGTTTATGAAGAGTTGGCTTGTTATTTGAAAGAACTTGAATTGGAAACAATACAGCCTGAAAACTTAAAAGGTTTCACCTATCTTTCTGAAATTTTAAGTGATGTAAGTGTTTATTTAATGGATATGTTTGTAGATAGAATTTTTAAAGATGTTTATGTGTTTGAGTATTCTTTAAAAGATAATATAGAATTTATGAAAAACACTTTATTAGGCACGACACAAGAAAATGATGAGAGTGAAATAGACTTTTTTTAGAGGATTTGATGGATAACTATACACAAAAATTAAGAGCGATAATGGATTTGCAAGATGATATTATTTTGACAACAGACGGTGACAATCTTGAATATATCAATGAGGCTTTTTTCAAATTTAGCGAATTTGAAGATTTTGAAGCATTTAAAAGATGCCATAGATGTATCTGTGCATTATTTATAGAGATGGAAGGTGATAATTATTTAAAATCGAAATATCCAGAGGGTGACTGGATTGTACATTTGCAACAAAATCCTAACAAAGAGTTTTTTGTTGCGATGAAAAGTGCAAAAGGTATAAAAACTCTATTTAAAGTGAATTTTAAACAATTTGATGGTGTCGCAAAAAGCTACATGATAAGTTTGCATGATGCTACATTATATAAAGAGAACTTAGATTTGATAAATTTGGTTTCAAACATAGAAGGTGTATATTTTTCACTTACAAATATGAGTGGAGAGATTATAAAATTTAGTCAATCTTTGCTGAAAATCTTAAAAATAGATGATTTTGAAGAGGGAAAATACTCTATTGGGG
>JALUBM010000305.1 GCA_027044845.1 Sulfurimonas sp. | reverse complement strand
ATATTTAATAGGAATATCTATATCATAAATATTTTCTATAAATTCATTTGGATTGTTGATTTTTCTAAAATCAAAGATTTCATCAGGTTTTGCATTGTCAACCAAAGAAAATAAAGTACGCGATAAACATAAAATCGGAGTGTCAGAATCCTTTTTCCAGAAATTCAGCCATTCTTTTGCACCTTTGACTGTTTTCATTTTGCTAATATTGATAGATGTATCACTATACATAAAAACAATTTTCCTATTTATATTACCTTCAACACTCCAGACAAAAGAATATTCATTTTTTCTGTGAAAGTTTTCATAAAACTCTTTTCTAAATCTATCTTTAATACCCATCAATGGAACATAAAAACGTTGATTTGAATTCCCTATATTTTCAAGCTCGTTCAGCTGGCTAAATAAATTATTAAAATCTCTGCTTTCGTAAAACCTCGCAATTTCTGAAAACGGCAAAAGTAAAAAATCTTTTTCTTTATCTAATAATTTTATCTTGCTAATGAATTCCTGTTTAGTTATCCATCCATCCTCTTTAGGCAGCAACTGAGATATATCAAAAATATTAATATCAATTTTGATAACATAATCAACAAGCTTTTGCAATGTATTAAAGTTTGATAAAAATATGTATCTAACAGGAAATCTTTTTTGGGTTATATGCCTTGTGCTTTTATCTACCTCTATTTTTTTAATGAGAGAATCTATATCTTTAATTGTTTCTATCATAACAATTCCTATAAATATCTATTCAAAATGTTAGCAATAGATGGATTTTCATCTACGAATTTTAATATTTTATCTTTCAAGCCATCAATATCTTGAATATCCTCTATTTTCTTTTTAACATTTTCAACTTCTTCTGAATTCGGCGGGAAATCCTTACCGTTTCCTGCATCCACCGGTGGTTGATAACCACCGTCTCCTGTTCCCGTCTGCGCTGGCTGAGTTTCTTTATTAATTACAAATTTCAAAACCAGATTTTCAATGTCTTGCTCCTTCCAATTCCATTCTTCTGGCTGGTTTTGTCTAATGTAATTAATAATATCATCCAATTCAGTATAATCTATTTTCCCATTTCCGTTTTTAATAATAAATCTTTTAAATCCTTTTTCAAAATTTTCATCTATAAATATTTGTTTAAGGTCAAAACGATTATTCTGAATATCAGGCAGCAGGTCTTTTATAAAGTCTATATTGACATCAGTATCCGTCAGTTCAGAAACTATTTTGTTTATTTTATCAATAATTTCTTTATGAGATTCATATTCAATATCATTAAACTTTAACGACCAAATAGGATAACCTATCTTATTTACCTTATCTTTTATTTTCCATCGAATGTCTTGCCAGACTTTATAATCTTGTATATTAAATAATGAAGCCAGCTCTTTAACTAATTCTTTTTCCTCTTCACTTCCCAATTTAACATTTAATTTATCGCAGCCTTTGTTTTTTTGCCAACATTCAAAAAGTTCGTTAATTTTATCTCGCATAGATAATGTGTCAATTGCTATGCCGGTATTTGTGATATAAAGTTTATCAACAAAATCTCTAAAGACATAGCCAAGAATAGCCATATTTAAAATATTCGTATATAAACCATACGGTGGCTGTGTCAAAAACTTTAATTCCTCAGCAAGATTGAAAGATGACTTTTGGGATGCCTGAGCAATTTTATCCTTAACTTGCTCACATATCTCTATAACCGGATGAGAAGATGTGACAGGCTTAATTTGAAGTTTGTTGTCAACTACATAATCAGAATATCTATCCTTAAAAATATCCCTTATATAGCTATACTGCCCTTTTGGCTGCGTTTCAATATCGTTTCTATCATTAGCTGTCAAAACATATTCAATGGCTTTTTTTGCTGACTGAAGACGCCACACTGTTGCTGTTTTTATTCCAATTGCATCAATTCCTTTGTTGAATATCTTGGGTGCAATGTCGTTATTAATATATTGTCCCAAACTTTTAATATCCTTAACAATCTTTCTGATTAGAAAGCTTGCATAAATATCAATATAATTTATACCATTTACCCATTTTCTAATAATATCAGCAGCAAATTTTTCTTCTTTTGCGCTTTCTTCATTAAATGCGTGATTTCTCAATACATTCGAACTTGCCAAATATTCAATAAATCTTTTATACCGGTCTTCCTTGAAAGATTCATTTATCTTGATAAAAATTATGTGTCTAAAATCCTCTTCCTGCCTGATTTGATTTATGAGATTATCAATAACAGAATCTTCATCATCAGACATTTTGAGAAAAACAGCAAAATCTATAAAATAAGAAGGCGGAAAGTTTTTACTAAGATTATTTCTAAGTATATTCAAATTGATGTTTGATGAAAAAAATCTAACTCTCGTCTCTCTTAAGATTTCGTTATCTTCACCAAAAAACCTTTCTAATTCATATCTTACTCCATCAAATTCAATGATTTTAATAATATCATTGTATTGATTCTCTAAGTTCTTTTTTTCAGCTTCAACTTCAGGTCGAGAGCGAGATGATGTTGATATTTCAAATAACTCGTTTGGATTTTTTTGAATTATTTCTTGCTTATCAATATACTCCAACGCTCTATCAACATAATTTTCTACATCAGTCCCTATAAACAGGTTTTTTATGTTGTTAATATGAGGCCTTACCTTATCGGTATCAGGATTAGAATAATCTGTTATTCTATAAAGCGCATTTAAAAGCAATACCCCCTTAAACACTTTCAAATAATAAGGGTTTTCATTTTCCAATTGACCTTTATATACGTTGTATTTTTCCAAAACCTGCATAAATCGATTATCCATAT
>JALUBM010000304.1 GCA_027044845.1 Sulfurimonas sp. | reverse complement strand
GTTCAATTCTCCCATCAATTATATGAGCTTTCATAACACCACCATTCACAGCATCAAGGCAAGCCTCTACTTTTGGAATCATGCCTCCATCTATAACACCATTAGCTTTGAGAGTCTTGATTTGCTCTTCATTTAGTGTATGAATAATCTCTTTTTCACTGTTCATTACACCTGGCGTGTCGGTCATAAAAATAATTTTTCGTGCCTTAAGGCTAGCTGCGATGTGACCTGCGGCAATATCTGCATTAATATTAAATCCAGGATGTCCATTTTGATTTGATGATGCTATAGGTGCGATGACAGGAATAAATTTTTCAGCTATAAGCTTATTAATCACTTGGGGATCTACTTTTGTAAGTTCTCCAACATAACCATATTTTTGCATATCTATTGGTTTAGCTTCAAGCATTGAAGCATCTTTACCACTTATACCTATAGCCTTTGCACCGTATTCATTCAGTAAAGCAGTAATCTCCTTGTTAATACTTCCAGAGAGAACCATCTCAACTACTTCCATCACCTTTTCATCTGTTACACGCAAGCCGTCTATAAAATGAGACCCGATTTTAAGACGCTCTAACATATTTCCAATGGCTTTACCTCCACCATGTATAATGACGGGCTTAATACCCACCAAATACATCAATACAATATCTCTTGCAAACTTCTCTTTAAGTTCAGGAGTAATCTGTGCTGAACCACCATATTTAATGACAAATATCTGATTTGCATAACGTTTTATGTATGGCAAAGCATCAAGGAGTACTTTTACCTGATCAATTTTTTGTTTCATGTATCTTCTCTAAATAATAAAATCTTTTCAGTTATTTAATTATAGTAGATAAAAATGTAAAAGTTGTGAAATGTAGTTTTATTTTCTTTATGAGAGAGTAAGCTTAAAGCAAGCTCCACACTCAGTATTGTATGCAATAATTTTACCATTCATTTTCTGTTCTACAATAAGTTGCGACATATAAAGACCTATCCCCGTACCACCATCTTCATATTTTGTACTGGTATAAGGTTGAAATATTTTTGGCAAGATAGAGAGCTTAATACCCCCACCATTATCACAAAAGTAGACAATAAGCTTACCATTTTCATCACTTATATCTATGTTTATTTCACCAGACTGCGTTTGAATGGCAAGTGCGTCTTTAGAGTTATTAAGCAAGTTAAGTATAACCTGTGAAAACTCACTACCAGAACCTTGTATAAAATAAGTGTTTGGTTTTGCATCAAAATGAACAGTAATATGATAATAATCAAGTGCTGCTGAAACTATTTGGATGGCTTTTTGTATGCAAAGTGCCAAATCAAATTTTTCATCAACTCTATTTGGACTAAAAAACAATCTAAAATCATCAATAGTCGTTGACATATATTTTATTATTTCATTCGCTTTGCTTAGGCGTACCTGTAAATATTTTTCATCAAGTTCATCAAAGGCATAAGCAGATTCCAAGTTCATAAAAATACCCCCAAGTTGTGCCAATGGCTGTCTCCATTGATGGGCGATATGCCCTATCATCTCACCCATAGAAGCCATTTTTGATTGTTGCATCATAAGATACTCTTGTTCAACTCTTAATCTATTCTCCTCTTTTATCTCATTTTTAAGTCGCTGTTTAATAGATTCATGCTTTGTCACATCTTTGGCGATGAGCTTAATGTAGTTACTGTTGATATTTTTTGAGAGAGAACCTGAAAATTCAAAGTTATGCTCCTTAATCTTTACAGAAAAATTAATAATTTTTTTCTCTTTTTTTAGAGTAGTATAAAGTTCTTTCCAACTCTCTTGAAACAGAAACTCTGGATGCTTCTCAACTACTTCACTGCCAAAATATTCATATGCTTTACGATTCACCCAGTGAATTACCTGCTGTTTTGGAGTATCGTAGATTTCAATAATAGCTTCAGGAAGAAAATCCATTATCTCTTTTGCATGACGAAGTTTTATCTCCAACATTCGAGCAACATTTCCTTTAATGTGTTTAAAAATATCTCTATTTGTCAAAAGTGCATACATCTCGCCCTGTTCATTATTTACAAGCACATGCCGTAAGCTATGCTTTTGCATTAGAGCTATGACCATTGTGACCGCTTCATTAATAGATACACTTACAATAGGAAAAGACATCAAGCTCTCTACTGATGTATTTAAATCAATATGATTGTAACTTGCATTAAGAATATCTTTTTCAGTAACAATTCCTACTGCTTTTTTTTCTTTCGCAACTATAACTGAGCCTATCTTCAAAGCTGACATCTGCTTTAAAGCATCAAAAAGGCTTGTCTGGGGCAATACAGTGACAATATTTACATCATGATTTAAGAGATCATTAACCTTTAAATCAACCTTGTAAACATCCTCTTCCAAAAAAGAAAAAAGATCTTCTTGGCATACGGTACCAGCATATTTTCCTGCATCATCTACAAGCACCAAACGGCGTATATTATTTGTCACTACAAGTTCAAAAGCTGATTCTACTGGTCTATTATAATGAGCAGTTATAACAGGTTTTTTTGCATAAGGGAGTATCTTTTCATCAAAACAGACACCATCTTGAAGTAATTTTAAGAGCATACTTTCAGTAACAATTCCAACAGGAAAATTTTTGTTAAGAACTACTACAGAACCATTTTTATTTTTTAGCATACAATCCATCGCTTGAGATATTGTAGCACTATCCATAATGGAAAAGTTTTTCTTGTGAGCAATATTAGCAAGAGTATTCATTCATTTATCCCAGCATAAAGACGATACCCAACAGCACTTATATTTTCAATAATATTAGCATGCGTTTTTTTACGAATATT
>JALUBM010000303.1 GCA_027044845.1 Sulfurimonas sp. | reverse complement strand
GCCTATTACCATTCATTAAATGAAAATATTGACTCTCAAAATATCAGAAAAATCGTATCAAAACTCAGAAAAAAAATACCACCAAATCTCATTGAAAGTATTTACGGTGTCGGGTACAGACTTGTACCCAGCCACTAATTTTATAAATTAGAAATATATTTTGCTACTGCTTTTATGTCAGCGTCAGAAAGCTTTGCAGCCTGCCCTTGCATAACAGCTTTCATAGTTCCACCATAAGTTCCATTTTTATACCCTTTGAGTGCTGCTACGATTTTTGGAGCATTCCAACCTTGAATAACCTGAGATTTTCCCAAAGCCTTTTTCTCTGCATGCACACCGTGACAACTTGAACAAACTCTAAAGATTTTTACACCATTGACACCTGCAATATTATTAGTAGCTAAAGCCACTTTATCAACTTTTATTGTCTGAGCCTCAGATACGGCTTCTTTTTTAGGAGCTACCTCTTCTTTTGTTTTTGTAACCGTAGTCACTTTTTCTACACTCTTATGAGCATTACTTTGCTGTGAACCTTTTCCATCATTACATCCGACAATTAACATTGCCAATACAACTGATAATACTATCTTCATTTTTCTCTCCTGTGAAGTTTTATTAGCTATTATACAGTAAATTTTAGATATAATTACTTTAATTTAATAAGGCAATAACAACAATGAACTTTGAACCCTATCCATTTGAAAAACTAACCAATTTACTTCAAAACATACAACCCAACAAAAATTATTTTCCATCTGTTCTCACTATCGGTGAACCACAATTTGAAACACCTGATTTTATACAAAAGTCTTTATCTGAAAATACAGCACTTCTAAAAAAATATCCAAAAACCACTGGTGAAACAATTTTAAGAGAAGCACAAAGAGGTTTTGTTGATAAACGATTCGGTATTAAATTAGACAATGCACAAATAATCCCCACTTTTGGAACGCGTGAAGTATTATTTAACTTTCCTCAATTTTTACTTTTTGACAAAAAAAAGCCTGTTATGGCATATACAAATCCTTTTTATCAAATTTATGAAGGAGCAGCGATTGCCACACACTCAAAAGTAATCCATCTGAACCTGAGTGAAAAAAACAATTTCAAACCTGAAATAAATGAAGAAGCATTAGCCGAATGTGATTTGGTCATATTAAATTTTCCAAACAATCCCACAACTGCCACACTTACGCTTGACGAACTTGGAGAATGGGTAAAACTTGCACTCAAACATAATTTTATTCTGCTTAATGATGAATGCTACAGTGAAATATATACCAGCAAACCAATTCCTTCACTGCTTGAAGCTGCATTACATGTAGATAATAATGCATTTAAAAATATTTTAGTCATCAACTCTATTTCTAAGCGTTCATCTGCTCCAGGGCTTCGTTCAGGTTTTATAGCTGGTGATGCCAAAATACTCAAAGAATATATGAAATACAGAACTTATGTTGGCTGTGCTTCACCTCTACCTTTACAATATGCAGCAGCAGCAGCGTGGAATGATGAAATACATGTTATAAAAGCTAGAGAAATTTATAAAGAAAATTTTCAGCTTGCAAAAGAGATACTGGGAACTAAAATTCCTGATGCTACATTTTACTTATGGTTGTATGTAGGCGATGCACTGGAATTTACAAAAAGGCTTTATAAAAGCTATAACGTTAAAGTACTTCCAGGAGAATTTCTTGCCAGAAAAAATATAAAAGGTGAAAATCCTGGTAAAGGTTTCGTTAGAATTGCTCTTGTAGAGAGTCCACAAAAAACAAAAGATGCATTGATGAGAATTAAGGAATGTTTTAATGAGCAAAGATAAAAAATTAAAAGAAAAAGTACTAAAAGCACAGCAAGAGAGTGATATAGCCGCATTATATGTTTTAGAGCAACAAGCGCATGACACCTTTAATGAAGAGACACTCCAAGGCTTTTATGCGAATATACTTGATTTAGCACTGGAAAAGCTCACACAAACACTTGAAACACATAGAAAAATGGATATGAATGAGGTGCAGGACTTTGCAACACTTCGTGCTTTGTATGAATACGCCATAGAACACTACTCAGCAGGAAAACCTAAGGATGCCGCTGCACTTTTTGAGGTTCTCAGCGGTCTTAGTAATGATAAAAAGTTTTCAAAAGCTATGAAACTTCATTGGATAGCTGCGAAAGAAAGAATTTCTTTTGACAATTTTATAAATGGAATTGCAGATATTGAAGAAACACAAAGAGCTGGAACTTTTTATATAAGTGTATTTACACAAGAGGCACAAAAATTGCTTGATGCTCTCAAAGACAAAGGCAGTGAATAATGAAAATACATTTCATAGGCATCGGTGGTATTGGCATTTCAGGACTTGCACAGTATATGCATTATAAAGGGCATGAGGTCAGCGGTTCAGACATCAAAGATACCATAATTACCAAGAACCTTCGTAAACTAGGCATACATGTAACAGTACCCCACTCTGCTAATGCGATAAATAATCAAGATTTGGTCGTACATTCAGCAATTATTCGTCCTGACAATCCAGAAGTAGTTACAGCAAAAGAAAAAGAAATAGAAGTCCTTGCTCGTCGTGAAGCATTATTAAAAATTTTGAATGATAAAAAAGTTTACTCTGTTGCAGGAGCTCATGGCAAAAGTACAACTACAGCAATTCTTGCAGCCATTATGGATGGTTCTGCCATCATCGGTGCGGAATCAAAAGCATTTGGTTCAAATGTCAGATACGATGAAACGACAGATATTATGATTTTTGAAGCGGATGAAAGCGATGGAAGCTTTATAAATTCCAATCCTTATTGTGCTATTGTCGTAAATGCAGAACCTGAACATATGGAATATTATGATTATAATTTTGAAAGATTTTATGACTCTTACAAAACATTTATAAATCTTGCTCCTTTGAAAGTTTTAAATGCTGAAGATCCTTTTTTATCTGCACTTGTAGGTAAACTAAAAGCACATTGGCTCTATCCAAGTAAAGATATTCAAAATATTGAATATGTGCTTATTCATAATGAACCCCATACTCGTTTTACTTTTAAAAATTTCGGCAGTTTTGATGTATGGGGTTTTGGCAAGCATATTGCTATCGATGCCGCACTTGCCATACTTGCCGCACAAGAGTCTATGAGTATTAAAGATATACGCAAAAATCTTTTAAATTTCAAAGGAATTAAAAAACGTTTTGATATTGTCGGTTTTGAAAATGACAGCGTTATTATTGATGACTATGGTCACCATCCTACCGAGATAAAAGCCACTTTTGAATCTGTCAAAGAGTATGCATCACTCAAAGGTTTTGATAAAATTACAGCTATTTGGCAACCACATAAATACTCAAGAACCATTGATAATTTAGACGCATTTATAAAATGTTTTGACGGGGCAGCCGAGCTTATAATTTTGCCTGTTTGGTCTGCGGGAGAAACACCCCGTGATATAGATTTTCAAGAGAGTTTTAAAGGTTACAATCTCACTATGGCCGATAAAATTTTACGTGCTAATAATACTATCACAGTCATTAAGGATGACAAAGATTTAGAAACACTCAATAAAGGACTTATTATCGGTTTTGGTGCTGGTGACATCACTTATCAAATTAGAGGAACTGCATAATGGCATATATTGTCTCTTTTGTTCTTTTAATCATGCTATTTTATATAATGCATTCCTTTACAGAACTAACAAGAATGCATAAAATTTCCATCACAACGGTACTTTTTATAATTATTTACAGTGCAATTGCTTATAATACGTATCAAAATAATCAAAGAACAAAACTACTTAATATAGTGACAAAATATAAGCAAGGAAAAACCATTACATGCCATGGAAAAGATGTTAATTCAAGTATATATTCATTAAGTATAGGAACTTATACCTTTATAGGAAAAGAAAATACTTCGCATTATGCAGAGATGATAAGTGTAGCAAGTTGTGAATAAAACAGAAAAAATATCTAAAATCAAAGCTTTAATTAATCAGCTTGACTTAGATGCACATATTGAACAATTTAAAAGCTTCTTTTCCCGGGGACACTCTCTATATATGGAAGGTGATCAAGAATTGCACTTTCGCTATATAAAAGAACTTGATAAACTTGAATTCAAAGCACCTCCAAAAATTGCCGACTTTTTTGAGATAAAAGGACATTTAAAAAAGCATGGTGTTTTAAACTTTGAACAAATATTTGAAATTGTTAAAATTATCCGCTATTTTCGCTACTTTAAACATCGTGAGCTTGAAGGTTTGATTGGTGAGTGGATGGAAAAGTTTACCATTCCTGAAAATTTTTTAGACATAGAAAAATATTTTACCCATGATGGAAAATTTGAAGAAAATTTGGATGAAAATCTTTTTAGACTCTCACAAAAAGTACATGAACATAAAAATAATATTTCAGGCTCACTCAAAAGAATGATGTCAAGTTCTAAACTTGTTGGTTATCTTGTCGATACGCAAATTCACTTTATCAATAATGAAGAGTGTTTACTTGTACGCGGTGGATTTAACCATGTACTCAAAGGAACTGTTATTGGACGAAGTACGGGAGGTTTTTTTTATGTTACACCTGACAATATTCTCAAATCAAAAGAACAAATCCGTTTTATAGAACAAGAAAGAGAGACAATCTTTTATGAATATGCAAAAGAATTTTCAAAAAAGCTCTATGAATTACAGCCCTTTGTCAATTTTATAGATAAAGAATTTACCAAGTTTGATAACTATCAAGCACGCGTACACTTTGCAAAGAATAAAGATTTACAAATTATAAAAAGTAAAAAAGATGCAAAAATAGTGCTAAATAATTTTATTCACCCCGCACTACATAATGCCAGACCTATCAATGTTGACTTCTCTAAAAATATTTTAATGATTACGGGAGTAAATGCTGGTGGTAAGACCATGCTTTTAAAATCTATTTTAGCCTCTGCATTTATGGCAAAATACATTATACCAATGAAGTTGAATGAAATAAAATCACATATCGGCAATTTTAAAGTCGTAGAAGCCATCATAGATGACCCTCAAAATGTTAAAAATGACATTTCAACCTTTGCGGGGAGAATGCAACAGTTTTCACGTATATTTGAATATAAATCAGCCCTCATCGGTATTGATGAAATAGAACTTGGGACAGATTCCGATGAAGCGGCAGCACTATTTAAAGTCATACTTGATGATTTAATAAAACGTGGTCAAAAAGTCGTTGTAACTACACATCATAAACGTCTTGCGGCACTTATGGCAGACCGTAATGATGTAGAGCTTATGGCTGCCATCTATGATGAAGAACAGCGAAAACCTACTTATAAATTTATGCAAGGTATCATAGGAAAGAGCTATGCATTTGAAACAGCTAACAGGTATGGGATAGCAAATAATCTCGTTAATGAAGCAAAAAAAGTTTACGGTGATAATTCTGAAAAGCTCAGTCTTTTAATAGAACGTGGTTCACAACTTGAACGTGAGCTTAAACAAAAACATAAAAAAGTTGATGAAAAGCTTGATGAAATTTTAAAAAAAGAGCAAGCCCTCAAAGTACAAAAAGAGGAACTTTTCAAAGAACTTGAAGAACAAAAAGCAGTACTCAAATGCTCCTATGATATAGCAATCAGTGAAGCAAAACATGCAGCTAAAGCTGGTGATACAAAAGAGATTCACAGAGCCATGAATAAGGCAAATAAAAAACTACCACAACAAATACAAAAAGAAGATAAACGAAATATAGATTTTCAAGTCGGTGACAAAGTAAAATATCATTCTCAAAAAGGAGCCATCATCTCTATGAAAGGCAAAAATGAGGCAACTATAGAAATTGATGGAATGCGTGTGAGAGTAAAAACAAAACATCTTAAGCATACCCAAATTATTAAAAAGAAGCCTACTACTAATCTTCACTTGCATGTAGAAAAAAAAGCAGGACTTAAATGCGACCTACATGGATTACGAGCAGATGAAGCTTGTGAAGTTTTAGATAAGTTTCTCAGTGATGCACTTATAAATGGCTGGGATGAAGTTATCGTTTATCACGGTATAGGCACAGGAAAACTCTCTTATGCCGTTAAAAACTTCCTCTCAGCTCATCCACGCGTAAAGAAATTTGAAGATGCACCGCAACACCTTGGTGGTTTTGGTGCAAAAATCATCACATTATAATGAAAAAGAAAATAGCAATTATCGGTGGTGGTGCAAGTGGTTTAGTATGTGCCATATTTTGTGCAAAGGCAGGCATAAGCGTTGATTTGTTTGAGCAAAATAGCAAATGTGCAAAAAAAATCTTAGTTTCAGGAAACGGACGTTGTAACATCACAAATAAAAATCTTTGCAAAAGTGATTTCTTCTCACAAAATCCATATTTTGTAGAATATGCCATTAATAATTTCGGCTTTAAAGAATTTGAAAAGTTCACCACCTCCATAGGATTGTTATTACAGGTAATAAATGATGGAAGAGCGTATCCTCTAAGTAATGAAGCAAAAAGTGTTGCTAGAATTTTTGAAGAATATGCCCTTAGTCTTGGTGTAATCTTTCATATAGACAAAAAAATTACAGATATAAAAGCACTTACAAATAAATATGATAGCACAATAGTAGCAAGTGGTTCACGTGCTGCTTCACATTTAGGTGGTAATGCTGATGCAGAGGAGTTTGCCAAAGTTTTTGGACACACAACAATTGATGCTTATCCTAGTCTTGTGCAACTGCATTTAACCTCAAAAACAGCCCATAAAATGAGTGGAGCAAAAATAAACGGTGAAGTTACACTGCTTATCAATCATCAAAAAGAGACAAGCATAAACGGTGATATTCTTTTTACAAATTATGGTGTTTCTGGTTTCTCAATTTTAGATATTTCACAACGTGCAAGTGAAGCACTTTTACAAGATAGTGCCGTAACTATTTCAATAAACCTTTTGCCTGAGTTTACGACACAAAAGCTTTCTGCTCATATCTTACATGTAAAGAAGAATATGCCAAAATTTATACTCTTAGATATTTTAGTCGGTTTAGTTCCACTTAAAATTGCCAACGGGCTTTTACAAGATTTGCATATAGATGCTGAAACTAAATATATAGATACAAAACTCTCAAAAAAAATAGCAAATCTAATACTCAATTGGCGTTTTGAAGTTAGTAACACACATGGTTTTAGACATGCAGAAGTCAGTGGTGGAGGAATAAATACCGATGAAATAAATCCAAAAACCTTTGAATCAAAAAAGAAAAAAAATCTCTATTTTATAGGTGAATGTTTGGATGTCGTTGGTAAACGTGGTGGGTACAACTTTGCTTTTGCATGGGCGAGTGCATACACAGCAGCAAAAGCTATAAGTACAGCTTAATCTAAAGATTCAATTGCATTTTCAGGCTATTATCTAGTTTTATTTTCTCTATAGGTTGTGGTTTTGCGAAGTAATAACCTTGAAAATATCGACAATGTAAACTTTTTAAGAGTTCAAAATGTTCTTTTGTTTCAACACCTTCTGCAATAACATCAAGTTCTAGTGCATCACCAAGTTCTATGATAGATTTTATAATAGCAATATCCTTTGTATCATTTAACATTCCAACTACAAAACTTTGATCTATCTTTATTTGATTTGTTGGAAGTTTTTTCAGATATTGTAGTGAAGAATAACCTGTTCCAAAATCATCTATAGATATTTGTATGCCATAATCTTTTAATTCTTGAAGCTTTTGAACATTTTCATCAAAATTTTCTAAAAAGAGCGATTCTGTCAGTTCGACTTTTAATTTTGTAGAATTTATGCCATTTTTAACAATTGCATTTTTAATCTTGCTCACTAAATAATCATCAAACTGTTTAGAACTGACATTAATAGCCAATACCCATTCTTTAGTTCGATCATCTTTCCCCCAATTAGCAAGCTGCTTACATCCTTGTTTAATAATCCAATCACCCACAGCAACAATAACACCTGAATTTTCAGCTATTTCAATGAACTCTACAGGAGGAATGAGACCTTTTTGCGGATGATTCCAACGAATAAGTGCCTCTGCTCCATAAATAGAACCATCATCTTTATATTGTAATTGATAATAAAGTTCAAACTGATGTTCTTTAAGTGCTTGGTGTAAATCAGTCGCTATTTCTAAGCGTTTTAATGTTTCATTCTCAATTTCTTTATTGTAAAATGCCAAGTTCTTATCTTCATTTTTTGCCATATGTAGTGCTGCATCAGTTGCTCTTAATATATCTTCACTGCTATTTCTTTCATCTTGATAAACATTTATACCGATATATAAAGAGATATTTATAAGTTTTTCATTTATCCTAAATTCATTATAAACTTCTGTTTGTAAAATTTCTATACTTTTTTCTGCTTTTCCTACAGCATTTTCTCTATTTTTTGATACATCCCTATAGCAAACAATAAATTCATCAACTCCAATTTTTGCAAAAATAGTCGCATTAGAAAAATCTTGTTTTATCCTTTGTGCTAATTTTTGTAAAAGAATATCCCCAATTGTATGTCCATATAGCTCGTTAATTTGATTAAATTTTTTAATATTTAAACAAAACATAAAATGCCAAATATTCTCTTTTTTCTTATCTATTTGTATTTGTAAAGATTTCAAAAAAAGTTCTTTATTTGCGAATCCTGTTAAAGCATCATACTGCTGAAGGAACTTCAACTCCTCTTCTGCTTTTTTTTGAGAAATTAAAGAGCTTTCAATATTTTCAAGCATCATATTTGTCTCTTCATAAAGTTTTCCAAATTCATCATCATATTTTATATTGATACGTCTATTTAAAGAGGAAGTAAATTCTATACTATCTAAAAAATCGGCAAGGTATAAAATAGGCTTGGTAAAACGCTTCGCATAATATTTTGCTAAAATCAAAGAAAGAAGTAACATAAAAAAATAAAATACTAACATACTTTCAAGATGCTTTTTAATAATAGAAAAGATACTATCAAAATGTAAATTAATTCTACTACATCCTATTTTATTTCCAGCATAAAAGATACTTGATGTCAATTCAATACTATCTTTATAAGTTCTTAATGTATTATCATTACAACTATTTATAAAGGGTTTATACTCTTGATTTTTGCTATATTCATATATAGCTTTATGCTTACTATTGTAAACAGTTACTGCATTAAGACCTTTAAATGCTTTTAGCTTTGCTGTAATATCAGCAGCAGCAGTAACATTATTCAAAAAAATCAGCTTCGCTAAATCTTGTGCGATTACACTCTGTATAGTGCTATTCAAATGAATATCATCTTCTTTTTGTGCTTTTATATACAAACTAATTGCTATTGTGTAACCTATAAGAACAGTAATAGAAGTTATAAAAAATATTGCCAATGTTAGTTTTTGTGAAATAGAACCTTTATATGCTTTCGTAATCATTTATCGTTCCACAGGCAGATGAAAATCGTTACCCCATTCTAACCAAGAACCATCATAGACAGAAGCTTTATAGCCTAATTCCTGCAGAACAAGGTAGTTAAGTGCTGCATCAGCACCATCTTCACAATACAAAATAATTTTTCTATCTTTTGGTAATTTGGCATAAAGCTTTTTAAGCTGTTTTATACTTTTTATACCTGAACCGTTTAAATCATAATTTTGTGAACCTGGGTAATTTAATGCAGAAGGAATGTGTCCATATCGTTTTGCATGAGATTTGAAGCCTTTGTAATACTCAGATGGGCGACCATCAAGGATAATATCTTTATCTATTGCCATGTAGGTACTTAATTTTGTTTCAAGCTTTGTATTATCCACTTGTGGTATAAAGTTTGTCTTTTTAGGGTGGTAAATTTTTGTTGATACGGGGAGTGTCCCCTTTTTCCAGTTTCCAAAACCTACAGTGAGCAGACCAACATCATTATGCCCTAAAACTTGACTTATCCAATAGAGTCGAGCTGCCCAAATAAGTTCGTTATTTCCATAGACTACTACTTCAGAACTTTCATCAATACCAGCATTGCTAAATTCTTCTCTTAATTGATTTAAACTTGGAAGTTTGTATTGATTTAATGTGTCAAACAAATCTTTAAATGTAGGCATATTAACAGCATCTTTTAAATGTAATTTTTTAAAAGCGCTCTCTTTTCTTACATCAATTATAACAAGATTTTTATCGTTATAATGTGCTTGAAGCCATGTGATTGGAACAATACTTGGCACTTTTATATCAGCATGGAGAAATACGCCAAAACTAACAACAATACCAAAGAAAAATAATTTAAACTTTCTCATAAATTTACCTCTTTTTCAACTATAGCATAAATTCACTTTATTTTAAATATCATTGAAGATATTTTAGCTACACTACTTTTACTGAAAAATCTTTATTTAATTTTATAGGAGCATATATGAGATTCCCAACAGTTGGAGATATTGCTACATTATCAGTAACTGCCATTGCCGATACTGCTACTTTGCAAGAAGCAATTGATAGAATAGTGGATTGTGAACATAGAAATATTGTTGTGACGAATGGAAATGATTTTTCTGTTTTAAATGTACTTGATATTGTAAAATTTCAAAATCAACACTATGATTTAAGTACAACATTATCTGAACTTCACTTACCAAAAGTACTTACCATAAAGAAACATAAAAATATTCTCGAAACTTTAGACCTAATAACACAGTCAAATTTTATTTGTGTTTTAAATCCAGACAATTCATTATATGGCTTGGTATCACATAGTGATATTATTGAAAATATTGATCCTGCTACGCTTATGGAAAATTACCGATTAAAAGATTTTTTTAAAATTGGAAGAGAGGTTCAAACTGTAACACAGGATGAAATTACCTTAAATGTACTTAATAAAATGGCAGAATCCAATATTGATAATGTAATTATTATAAACGATATGAAGCCTATTGGCATACTAACTACAAAAGATGTTATGAAACTAATGAAATCAAAAGCAAATGTGATGCTTCCTATACAATATTATATGGTTTCACCAGTAAATACAGTTGAAAATAGTGTTACCATAAAGAAAGCATTAGAATTTATAAAAGAAAAACATTACCAAAGAGTAGTTGTTATAAATGAAAAAGGATTTTTTGCAGGTGTTGTCAAACAATCTGAATTAATCGCCTTAACATATTCAAACTGGGCTGCCATGATGCAAGAGTACCAAGAAGAGTTAAGCGAAATAAATACACTACTTGAAAATAAGAACAAAGAATATGAACATCTTGCATCGACAGATAGCTTAACAGGATTGTATAACCGATATAAATTTACAGAATTATTTGTCTCTTCTTATGAAACAATGACGCAGAGAGAAGCAACGATGTCCTTGATTATGCTTGATATTGATTTCTTTAAAAAAGTAAATGATACTTATGGACATGATGTTGGTGATAAGGTTTTAGTGCAGATTTCTCACGCTATGTTAAGAATCTTAAGAAATGTTGATATTGTAGCACGATGGGGTGGCGAAGAGTTTGTTATGCTCCTCCCAACAGCAAATTTAGATAATGCAACACTTTTAGCAAAAAAAATTAGGAAAGAGATTGCAAATCTTACAATTGATATTGCGGGACATGTTACAGTGAGCTTAGGTGTTACTACAGTAAAAATAGGAGATACGCTTGAAAGTGTGTTAAAAAGGGCAGATGATGCACTTTACCTTGCAAAAAACAATGGAAGAAATTGTTCAAAAGTGATTGATTAAAACTTTTATATACAAATAAAATTAAAATTTAAGTCTTTTTCGATAAAATAAACATATGAATTTAAGCAACATTCCACATATATTAATAGTCGATGATGAAAAATTTAACATTGAAATAGTCGCAGCATATTTAAAAGAAGAAAATTATAAACTTTCTTTTGCCTTAAATGCTCAAGCTGTATTAAACACGCTCTCAAAATTAAAAATTGATTTGATTCTTTTAGATATCAGTATGCCTAATATAGATGGATTTAAGGTATGTACCATGCTAAAATCAGAAGCTAAAACCAAAGATATTCCTATTATCTTTTTGACGGCACATAATGATATAGATTATATACAAAAAGCATTTGAAGTAGGTGGTGTAGATTATATAAACAAACCTTTTAATTCTGTTGAACTTTTAGCAAGAGTTAAAACCCATTTACAAAATAAGACTTACCTTGAAGACATTAAATCAAAACAATCAAAACTGGCACAACTAAGCATTACAGACCCTTTAACAAGGTTATACAACAGTCTCTTTTTTGAAACTCAAATAAAAGCAAAACTTAATCAGCAAAAACCATTTTGGGTAATATATATAAAAATCAATAATTTTGAAAAGATAAACAATTTGTATGGATTTCACTCCTCAAATAAAATTATTAAAAAATTTGCACAGTTACTCTTAGAGAGTGCAATTTCAAAATCAATAGTGGCCAGATTATATGGTGTTAGTTTTGCATTGATAATCAAAGATTATAATGAAAAATCTATAGAGGAC
>JALUBM010000302.1 GCA_027044845.1 Sulfurimonas sp. | reverse complement strand
AATAAATTTTATATAGGTTTTCTTACCGTCAAAGATATGAAAAAGGTACTTGATCTTAAAGAAAGTGAATATACAGATGAACAAAGAGTTGTTGTTGCCTTAGAAAAAAAGCATTCTAACGAGATTGTTGTGACATATTATATTCAGACAACACGTAAAAATTTATATCTTTATAGTTTTAATGATGGTAAACTTGTCAAGGAGAAAAAAGACCCTTACGGAATTACCGTGACAGAGGTGTTTCATATCAATAAACTTATGGATGAACAATATTTGCTAACTATATCGCATGTTAATACAATAAAAAAATTGCTTAAAGAACGATTTAAAAGAAATAGAAATTAAAAAAAGTTACTGCATTTCGTAGGCTATATTTGCAGCTCTCTCTTTGTATGCCTGAAGAGGCTCTTGCGTTTTTTCTTTTTGTGTGTTATTTAAAAATTTTTCTAAATCTTCATGTCTGCTTTGTAAAATTTCATTAAATTCTTGTTGAGATGTTGGTTTATTATCTGTAAATTTATCTAAAAGTATATTACTATTACCCATAAGCACTAGATAGCTTTGATTCCCAAAATCAAGCATTACCACACTGCTATTGCTGTCTAATGCTTTTTGAAATCGAATACTGACATTTTGTGCCATACTATCCTCCTTTGAGAGAGGAGTTTTTTGTGTATTTTGAAAAAGCCAATTTGTTTGTGGCTGTTTTTGTTGTGCATTAGTAGAAATTGGCTTCATTTTTTTCTTGATATATAAAAGTATAAAAATTCCAAGCACTAAAATAATAACAACAACATAGTAACTTTGAGACATATTATCATCTTTTTTTGTAGGCAGGTTATGCAATGAATTTGTCATGGTAGGTCTAACTACAGAAGTTGTAGTAGCTGTTGAGTCTTTTGGTGCTATTTTGTCAGTAAATCGTAATCGTAATCCATAAGCATCAGATGTTTTGGATGCGATAAGCTTCGTAGAAGGTGAAATAGAAGCAACAATAAGCGTCTCATTGTTTACTGGTGTAATGGTCAAGGAGTGCAAATATTTAGAAGATACTCTTTTGATCTTTGGTGCTTCTATAGTTGCGTTTTCAAGTTTTATGATTATCTTTGATTTTCGGATACTTTGCTTTATTTGCCCATGATAGGGTGTATCGAAAGTAATCATCACATCTGCTCTGTTGGTTCTTTCATAAATGTTATAACTTAAAATTCGAGAAGCATAAAGCGAAAAAGGAAGTAAAACCAGTAATAAAAATTTAATCATAATCTCTCTTTTGATAAATAGTAAAGTACAGCACTTGAATCAAGCACTTCATTGATACGGATTGCTAAGTTTTTTTCATAGACCATAACTTCGCCTTTACCTAAGATACGTCCATTTACGTAAGATTCAACACTCTCTCCAGCAGGTTTTCTTAAGTCAACAATAGAACCCCTCTCAAGTTTTAAAACTTCTCTGACGGTAAGTTCGGTTTCCCCTAAGTCAGCAACAAATTCTACTTCCATGTCTAATATACCAGAATAATCCATCCATGCAAGCTCTTTTTGTTGGTCAAATTCTTCTGTATCAGGCATCTAATTCCTTAATAGCAATAATCAGTTCGTCATTGTCTATAGAAATTATTTTGCATTCATCATAGTTAAAATCAAATAAGCCGATTTTTTCAAAATGAGGTGTTCCTATAGTGTAAGGTGTTCCTAATCCTTCTGATATGACTTTTGCACTTCCAATGATAAGATTAGCTGTTTCAAGCGTCATGTCTTTGAGCGTTTCTTCATCACTTTCATCCTCTTCTAAAAAGAGTTTAGATACTCTTTGCATAAAATCATTGTCAGAAGCTATGTAAATTCTATATTTATTACCGTTTTGCATTTGTGTATCTATGTAAGCGATAAGTGTTCTTTTATCTGTTTTTATCTTTTTTGTGTTGCATTGTACGCCTAATTGGTGTGTACAAAAATTTTCTGCTGCCTCTTCTACACTGTTTAACATTATCAACCTTTATGACTTCAGGAATTTTGCGAGAAGTTTATTAATTCATAGATTATACTTGAACGAAACACAAAGTAAAATTAAATCGTTATTTATATTGGGGTATAATTCCGAAAAAGTTATGGATTGAGATGATTGAGCTTATATTATTGGGTACTTCTGTTGGTTTGTTGTCAGGGCTTTTTGGTATAGGTGGTGGGACTATTTTAGTACCATTGCTTTTAATGTTAGGGTATGAGACAAAAATAGCCATAGGTATTTCTGTGGTTCAAATGGTCTTTAGTTCTATTTATGGAAGCTATCTAAACAACAAAAAAGGTACTTTAGATGTTGTAATGGTTACGACTATTGGGCTTGGAGGATTTTGTGGAGCTCTTTTAAGTGGAACCATTACTTCAAATATTAGTGATAAAACGTTGGAGATGATATTTTTAGCATTTGCGACATTTGCACTTTTACGCCTTTTTTTAAAAACGCATGATTATAAAGCTGAAAAAGATGTTCATAAAATAGTCCTTTTTGTTATAGGCTTTCTCATAGGTGCCGTGAGTATGTCTATCGGTGTCGGAGGTAGTCTCATCCTTGTTCCTATCCTTGTAGGGTTTTTACATGTACCGCTGAAAAAGGCAACATCAGCAGGGTTATTTTTTGTTGTATTCTCATCTGTTTCAGGGCTAATATCGCATACACTTCATGGTCATGTGGATTATCAAAGTGGAATTATTATAGGTTTGGCATCACTCATTGGTGTTTATATGGGCATACATTTAAAACATCATACCTTAAATGTCTCTTTACAGCGAAAACTCTTAATTGTTCTCTACTTAATTATAGTATTATATTTACTCTATAGAATATCTTAGTTATAATTAA
>JALUBM010000301.1 GCA_027044845.1 Sulfurimonas sp. | reverse complement strand
TTTTTAACTACTTTTTAGATCAATATCACATTAAAAGTTATGGAACTATTGAACCGTTGCCAGGAATCGCACCAACTTCAAAACATACTATTGCTCTTATCAATACTATGAGAGAAAATGGCGTAAAAACAATTTTACAAGATGTTTATCATGAGAGAAAAACTCCAAAATTTATAGCAGCAAAAACTGGTGCAAAAGTTGTGATAATACCGCATGAACTAGGTGCTGATGGCAGTAAAACACTCCAAGAGTTTTATAACAAGATTGCACAGAGAATATGTCAGTAGTTGAATTACTTTGGCCAGCATTTGTGCTGGCTATTGCCTTAGTATTTATTCACTCTATTTTTGGTTTGGAGATTATCAAACGAGGTGTGATTTTTACCGATTTGGCTATTGGACAAATTGCAGCTATTGGTATGGCTATAAGTGTTGCTTTTATGCATGGAGAGTATCAAAATGCTATGACCTTGCTTTTCGCACTTTTGGCTGCGGGATTGATAACATGGGCAACAAAACATATACAAAAAATTGAAGCTTTTATAGGTTTGTTGTATGCTTTAGGTATATCTTCTATTATGCTTATACTTGCACAAAGTTCAGAAGGAACAGAACTTTATTCTAAATTGAGTGCGGCAGATATTCTTTTTACTTCAAGTGATGATTTATTTAAAAGTTTGGCTCTTTACGGTGGTGTCGCTTTTGTTATGTTTGTTATATATCCAAGACTCCGTGGGCTAAAAAAAGAGTTTTTATTTTTTGTTATGCTTGCTGTGACTGTAACATCATCGGTGCAATCAGCAGGTGTCTTGGTTGTTTTTGCTCTTTTAATTGCACCTTCGTATGCTGGACTTGTCCAAAACAAAATACATCCCTTTCTGTTTGCTTGTTTGTTTGGTTCTTTAGGCATTGTTTTAGCTCTTATTGGCTCCTACTTTTTAGATTTACCGACAGGATACGCGATTATATTCATTACAGTTTTGTTTTCACTTGTTTTTGTTGTAATTTCGAGTATAATAAAAGATACAAAACGCAAGGGTGAGAATGAAAAGTAAAATATTAGTAGGTCTGCAATTTTTTATTATATTTTTAATGTTGTTACCGATTGGTGCAAAAACACAATATCCTTATATTGGACTCAGTATTATTGCCGTTGCTTTACTCGTTGGGGTTTTAGCCATTACTGAGCATAAGCAGGGTAACTTTAATATTCGTCCTGATATTAAAGAAAACGGCGAACTGGTTATGAGTGGTATTTATCGTTTTGTTCGTCATCCTATGTATCTTTCCGTTTTATTAGGCATGTTTGGTGTAGCAATTATCTATTTTACCTATTATGAGTTTGTATTATTTCTTTTTTTAGCGATTACATTGATGATAAAACTGTTTTATGAAGAACATTTATGGAAGTGCCATACACCAGAGTATAGCGAATATATGAAAAAGACAAAACGGTTGGTACCTTTTATTTTTTAAATAAAGGTTAGTGTAATGGATATAATCTTACTTTTGAAATTTCTAGCTGGTTTAAGCGGTGTACTTGGTATATTGATTCTTTTACATTTTTATCTTTCACATGCCAAGAAATCGCAAAAGAAAAAATCTACCGAAAAGTTATTGCAAATTCATGAAGTAAAACCAGAGCTGAATACGCTGTTAGAAGTTATTAAAGATAAAAAGTCGACAGCAGAAGAACTTAAAGAAGCAGTTGATTTGATTTTAAAATATTATGGGGAAATCCCTAAAAAATTAGGTATATGTATTCATCCTAAATTTGAGATATATTCAGAATTGATGTTGCAAATTTGCCATCATCCAAACACGACCAAAGAGGTTATACTCAAACTTGACAAAGAACTTGCACGACTGAACCCTGAGTATAAAATAGAATTGGAAGATTTACTGACAAAAGGGTTGGACACAAGAGGCATATTTGCTTAATCTATCTTATTACTGATATTTACATGTTTTGCATTTTTATTTAAAATATAATATCTTGCTATAATAGCTTCTCTTGCGGTTTAGAAAAATAATATCCTTGTGTAAAATCAACGCCGATTTCACACAAAAGATTATATGTTTCTTCATCCTCAACAAATTCTGCTATCGTTTGTATATTCATTTTTTTTGCAAAATACAAAATACTTTCTAACGTTACTAACTCAACACTTCCTTTCTTAATGCCCAAAATCAAAGAACCATCAATCTTTATAAAATCTATATCAAGTTTACTTAAATAAGAAAAGTTGGAGTAGCCTGTTCCAAAATCATCAATGGCTATTTTACAGCCTTGCTCTTTTATCTTTTTAATAAACTTAGAAACTTCATCAAAATTTTCAATTCCTTCTGATTCTACGATTTCAATAACTACTCTATTCCCACAGTTATATTTTTGTAAATTTTCAAGCAGACATTCTACAACATTCTGTGATGTTATATCTTCAAGCGTAAAATTAATTGAAAAATCATACTTCAAATTGGCAAATTTTTGAAACACATTTGTAATCATGATTATTGTGAGTTGCGTATAAAGTTTGGCTTTTTTTGCATGTTCTAAAAAAACTGCAGGTGGAATAATCTTATTATTGGTTTTAAGCCGTATGAGTGCTTCATATTTTACAATCTTTTGTGTTTGATTATTGACGATACCCTGATAAAAAGGTAAAAAAAGATTTTCATCAATCGCATGTTTAATTTTTGAAATAATCTCAATATTTTCTTTAATACGATTTTGTAGCTGAGGATTTTCATTGAAAAAAGTAATTTTTTTATTCGTTCTTTTGTTCTCTTTTAAAGCGATATGCGATAGTTTATATATTTCTGTTTTTTTTGCATAAGAAACTCCACAAGAGAGAAAAAGAGATATACTTAAACCTTCAATTATATAAGGACTTTTTTCAAGTTCTTCTATAATATCATTTATTTCTATCTTTGCAGCATCATCAAATGGATGCTCACATAAAATGGCAAATTCATCTCCACTAATTCTATATACTTTTTCATTGTTTGCCGTTAATCTATTTGAAAATGTTTTGAGTACTTCATCTCCGACAACATATCCAAAATAGTCATTTATATCTGAGAATCTGTCTATGTTTATGAGTATTAAAGAGGCATCTTCTTCTGTTCTTGTTTTCAAATCATGCAGAAGAGCTACCCTGTTTTTTAGACCCGTAAGTTCATCTGTAAACTGATTTTGTATTATTTTATCTTTACGAATAAGTTCTGTCACATCTATTCGTGCTGCAATATACTCTATAATTTGCTTATTATCATCTAAAATCGGTACAATTGTTGATTTTACGTAATATGTCTCTCCATTTTTTTTCCTATTTTTAATAGTACTGTGCCATATCTTTTTATTTGATATAGTATTCCACATTTCTTTATAAATATGTAGAGAATTTCCAGGATCTTTAACAATATTATGGCTTTTTCCTATAAGCTCCTCTCTCTCGTATCCTGAAATTGCACAAAACATATCATTCACATAAGTAATTACTCCGTTAACATCAGTTTTAGAAACTATACTGTTATGATCTAAAACCATTTTATATTGTTCTAATTTTTGAAGTTTTTCATTGTATAAGTTCAAAATATATTCCACTTTTATAAATTTAATAGTAGCTAAGTGTAAACACTCAAAAGAGAAACTCTATTATATAACAACCTAAACTTAGCTATTTAATAAATTATTTATTCGTCAAAATTATACTGTAAATATCAGAAAATAGCTATAAACATTGTTGTATTTATATAAAGGGTACCTCTAAATGTAATAAAAATACCCATTAATAAGTGTAAAATCAAAATTGCCTTTATTTAATCAACTCTAAACCAACCAGCAATGGAATTACGCTTTTTATGTGAGAGCAATACCTCATGCACAAAGCTTTCACTCAAAAAAACTACTAATGTATTTATGAGCGGAATAACTTTCTGAATCTCTTTATCATTTGTATCATACATAATGAGTTCTCCACCATCCTCAGTACTCCACTCTTCATTGAGATAATAAACAGTCGTAACAATACGATTTTTTGAGTTTTTAAAGGCATCAAGATGTTTTTCGTAAAAATCATCTTTTTCATATAGTGCAAAGTGAGATTCATAATATTTAAGACCCAAAAAGAGGTGCCGATTGAGATGATTTTGCAGTCCATTCATAAATTCTAAATATTTACATGTAGTGTTATCTTTTCCATCTAGCCAATATATTTTATCTTTTCTTCGATTTTTATCTAAAGTAGAATTATGAGAAATTCCTGCCTGTTTATAGTTTGTAGTAGTTTTTGCTATTTGTGAAAGTTCTTGAGAAAAAGAAAAATCAAGTGCATTTTCTATAACTATATAGCCTTTTTCAACCAAGGTATCTGTGATTTGTGAATAAATTTTTTCATACATGCAAAGCATTGTAGCAAGAAGATTATTCCCAGTCAAGCTGGGAATAAAAATATAATTAGATTGGTAAAACTCTAATTTTTTTAGAAAGTTTCTCTTTTAAAGTGCTTTCTATTGCATAAAGTGTTCCTGTTGCAGATGAAGCACAACCATTACACGCACCTATATAACGAATATAAATATCAATATTATCTTCATCTTTTTTGATGTCAATAATTTCCATATTCCCACCATCCATGATAAGGAACTGACGCACATTTTCATCAATTACTGCATCAACTGCCTTAATTTGTTGTACAAGTGTCATCTCTTCAAAATTACCACTACCTTCTAGTTGTGCATCGGCAGCTGCTTTCATCTTTTCTTCATCCATCTCACGGCGGGTATCAGCCAAAATATCTATAAGATAGTATTCTCTCTCTTCGTGTCCACCAGGCTTGATACAAGATTTACAAAAACCACCTGCTTTTGTATAGTCGGTAATCTCTTCAACTGTTTTAAGGTCATTTAGCTTAATAACCTCTTGAATAGTACCAAGTGAAACACGTGCACATTCACAAACAATAATGTCGTTTTCAAAACTCTCTTCAGTTACACCAAGGTATAATGAAGCAGCTTTTTTGATAACATCGTACGCCATAACAGAACAGTGCATTTTTTGTGGTGGAACAGCTGGAGTGTCTGGATCGTCACGTAATGCTTTTTCAACATCTATATTTGTAATCTTTACCGCTTCTTGTACTGTTTTTCCAATACAAAGCTCAGTCATAACATCACTTGAAGCGATAGCCGTACCACAACCGAATGACTTAAATTTAGAATTTACGATTTTATCTGTTTTTGGGTCAACTTCCCAGTATAGTCTTACCGCATCTCCACAACTCTCAGCTCCAAAATCTGCAACAATAAGTTTGTTACCGTGTCCTTCGGCCTCTTTGGGTGTAATTTCCCCCTGATGCTGAGGATTGTTCATTAATGTTGTTACCTTATTTGAATAGGCGTCCCAAAGAGACTCACCTAGCATATCCGCTTTTGCCATATTTTCTTTCCTTTAAATTTTTTCTATTTTTCTTAAAATTAATGTGCCATATGGTGAGGAATATGACACTCACCTGCTTCTCCACCTGGAGTTGGTTGTACTTTTGCAAATGAACTTGAAATTGCACGAAGCCTTGCAACTGCTTTCTTGAAATGGTCTATCGTATAATCTATCTCTTCATCTGTCGTAAAACGAGAGAGCGAAAGTCTTATACCCGTATGTGCAAGTTCGTTGTCTGCTCCAATTGCAAGCATAACAGTATTGGCTTCTAAATCTTCAGAAGCACATGCAGAACCTGTTGAAGCACCGATTTGACCGTTATTTAAGTCCCAAAGCATCCCTTCACCTTCAACCCCACGGATTGAGATAAGAATAGTATTTGGCGTACGATTTTCACGATTTCCTACAACAAAAGTATCGCTCAACTCTAAAAGAGCATCTTCAAGTCTATCACGTTTTGCTCTGATTGAGGTCATTTTTTCTTTAATATTAGTGGTCGCAAGCTCAATGGCTTTCCCCATACCTACAATATAAGGCACATTAAGTGTACCCGAACGACGATGACCCATCTGCTCGCCGCCGTGAAGCAGAGGAGAAAGAGGCTGAGAATTTTTAATATACAAAGCACCCACACCCTTAGGACCATGAAACTTATGTGCAGACATAGAAAGAAAATCTACATGTACATCTTGCAAATCAACAGGAATTTTTCCAACAGCCTGAACACCGTCAGAATGAAAAAGCACCCCTTTTTCTTTACAAATTTCACCTATTTCTTTAATAGGAAAAATCATTCCCGTCTCATTTGAAGCCCACATAACACTTACTAATGCAGTCTTTTCCGTAATGAAGCTCTTAACTGTATGTGGTTCAACAATCCCTTCTTCATTTACTGGAAGATATGTTACTTTTACACCTTGTTCTTCAAGCCATCTACATGTAGAGAGTACAGATGGATGTTCTACTTCTGTTGTAATGATGTGGTCTTTTTCACCATTGACAATATAGTCATTAAAAACTGATTTTAAAACCCAGTTGTTTGACTCTGTTGCACATGATGTAAAAACTATATCATCTTCATCATTTGCATTTAATGCTGTATAAACTTGATTAATTGCCTTTCTTAAATACGGATGTGATGATGTACCGAATTTATGAAGTGAACTCGGGTTACCATAAAGTTCACTGAAAAATGGTTGCATTACTTCTACTACCTGTGGGTCACACATAGTAGTGGCATTATTATCTAAATAAACTTGCATATTTTTACCTCTTAATTGGGTTAAATTTTTAAATAAGACTATTTTTGTCTTCTTTTACTTTTGACATCATAATAGTTTTGACATTATGATTTGCTTAAGTCAAACTGAGTTGACTTCTGCTTTAAGAATTGAATAATAAATCGGTACATAAAAAATACACATTCTTTATGTATAATAAGGAAAAAAGAAGAGTCATTTTTTGATAAACTTTTTAAAGATTAGGTGATGTTGGTATGATAGTGAATTTACGTTTTCGGAGAACTTTTTTAAAAGCTGGCTTTTTATCAAGTGCTGTTTTTTTGATGGATGGGTGTAGTCTGTTTGGTATTACAACTCCGATAGATACAATAAGTGTGATGCATAAAGATTTATTTCCAGAGGCACGGCACTTAGGTATTACAACAAATTCTTACATGTACATTGTTTTTAGTCATCCTCGCATAAGTGAGAAGGATAAGATTTTTTTAAAAAATGGTGTGAAATGGTTGAATGAAGAGGCGCTAAAAATGTATAAAAGAACATATACAAAACTCTCTTCACCACAGAGACAAAAAGTACTTGAGTATGTTACGCAGATAGAGTGGGGGGATAGTTTTGTATATGATGTTATGAATTATATGTTTGAAGCAATGCTTGGTGACCCTGTATATGGTGGAAATAATCATGAGGCAGGATGGAAATGGTTGAATTTTCAAGGTGGACAACCTCGTCCTAAAAAGGCTTTTTTATAATGTATGATGTATGTATAATTGGTAGTGGAGCCGGCGGCTCGCCTATAGCGTACGAGCTTGCAAATGCAGGATTTAATGTTGTTGTTTTGGAAAAAGGTGAAAATTATACCGAAAGTGATTTTAATAAAGATGAGATAGGGGTTACACGACGAGATATGTTTACCCCGCCTTTGAATGAACAAAAGCATATTATTAACGAGTATAAAGCAGATGGTACATTTACTCGTTATGACGGTGAAAAATCGGGTTGGAATTTTTGGAATGGTTCGCTTGTAGGTGGTTCTTCAAATCTTATGAGTGGGTATTTTCACAGACTTAAACCGAATGATTTTAAGCTTAAAAGTGTTTATGGTGAAATAAAAGGGGCAAATGTTGTAGATTGGCCCATTAGCTATGAAGATTTAGAACCTTATTATGACAAGGTTGAAAAAGTTGTTGGTGTGAGTGGTAAAATTGTAAAGCATAAGCAACAAGAACCGCGTTCAAGTGCTGGTTTTCCTTATCCTGAGCTACAGACAAACGGTGCAACAAAGTGGTTTGATGTGGCCTGTAAAGAATTGAATTATGAATTCATTCCCACTCCTCGTGCAATATTATCGCAAAATGCACTTGGACGCAATGGCTGTTATTATTCTAATTTTTGTGGAAGTTATGGTTGTGCAAGTGGGGCAAAGGGAAGTGGACGTGCTGCTTTGCTTCAAAAATGTAATGCAAAAATTATTACGGATGCTTTTGTATATAAACTTGAAAGTAACGATAAAAAAGTCACACGGGCATACTACTACACAAGCCATGGCATTAGACACTCTGTGCAGGCAAAAATTTTTGTGCTCTCAGCTCAAGCTATTGAGAGTTCAAGACTGCTATTAAACTCTAAAAACAAATATTTTCCAAATGGGCTTGCAAATTCAAGTGGAGAACTGGGAAAAAATTTGATATTTTCTGCTGGAGGTACTGGAAGTGGCCGTTTTGTTTTTGAAAAGTTAACACAGAAACAGCAAGAAGAACTGATGCAAGTCGGTCTCTTTTTTAACCGTTCTTTGCAGGAATGGTATGATTATAAGGATAAGGGTAAAAAATACAAAGGTGGAACAGTAGACTTTTTGTTTGAACATCAAAATCTTATTTCACGTGTGATGCGGGAAGTGTATAATGAAAATGGAAATCTTTTATGGGGTGATGCGCTCAAAGACAAACTGCATAAACGGTTGACAACATCAAGGATGCTTACCTTTGAAGTATTTAACGACTGGCTGCCTACAGATAAATGTTTTGTCGGTGTGGATGAAAAAGTCAAAGATAAGTATGGTGTACATGTGGGTGTCATTAATCTCTACGGACATCCGCATGATTTGGAAGTCGGAGAGTATTTGGCAAAAAAAAGTGTTAAAGTATTAGAAAAACTCGGTTGTGAAGAGATATCTTATGATATTTCTGCTGCACCGCCTCCAAACCTTGTGGCTGGTGGATGCAGATTTGGCATTGATGCTACAAAATCAGTTCTTGATAAAAACTGTAAAGCCCATGATTTGGACAATCTTTATGTTTCAGATGCTTCATTTATGCCAACAGGTGGAAGCGTTCCTTATACATGGACGATTTATGCGAACTCATTTCGCATAGCAGATGTTATTAAAATTAGTCTAAAGGAAAAATTATGATAGTTTCAATTGTATTCGCTGCAGGGTGTTTTTGGGGTGTTGAAAAGCATTTTGGAGATTTGAAGGGTGTTGTCAGTGCTGAGTCAGGTTATGCTGGAGGTAATTATGCTAATCCGACTTATGAAAAGGTATTACAAAACCGCTACATAAAAGATGGTGAAAAAATAGTTAACTATACTGAATCTGTGAAAGTTGTTTATGATAATTCTAAAACAGATGCAAAAACGCTTATTAAATTTTTTTGGGAATTGCATAATCCTACACAGCCCAACGGTCAGGGAAATGATATAGGCAATAATTACAGAAGTGCTATTTTCTATACGACACCCAAACAAGAAAAAATTGCTTATGCAACAAAAAAAGAGTATCAAAAGCTCCTTACAAAAAATGGTTATGGTATTATAACAACAGAAATAAAACCATTGAAACATTTTTATGTGGCGGAGTCATTTCATCAAGATTATTTGCAGAAAAATCCAGATGGTTACTGTCCTAACCATACAACAGGGGTGAAGTTTACAAACGAAATTGCCTCGCATGTGGGATTTTAAAATGAAAACATTATTTATAGGCGGTATTAAAAGTGGCAAATCTCGTAATGCCGAAAACTACATAAAAAAGCTTTCTGATGTAAAGCCGATTTATCTCGCGACAACAGAATTTATAGATGATGAGATGCAAGAACGTATTGCACAGCATCAGCAGCAGCGTGAAAATGATTTTGTAACTGTTGAAGAGGCATTAAATCTGAAAGAAAAAATAGCATTACAAAAGGGTGCCATACTTGTAGAGTGTCTGAGCATGTGGATAAACAATATGCTTTATCATGAAAAAACATATGAAGATATGGAAGCTGAGATAGCTAATATTATGGAATTAAAACAAGATATTGTTTTTGTTATTAATGATGTTAGTTGCAGTATTATTCCTGATAATAGGCTTGCCCGTAAATTTGTTGATATTAATGGAAAGCTCTCGCAAGCGGTTGCACAAAAATGTGACGAAGTTTATCATGTAGTTGCTGGAATCAGTACAAAAATAAAATGAAAAAATTATTTCAAGGTTTTGCACTCGCCGTATCAATGCTAAGTATTGTTCCATTTTTTAAGGTGCATGATTTTTACAAAGGCATCAACGGCTATGCCGTAATGTTTTATCCTTTTGTCGGATTTTTGCTTGGTTCATTTTTATATGTTGCTTTTGTCTTTTTGACACTGATTTTCCCACCTTTACATGTAAGCATTATAGTCTTTTCTTTGTGGGTTTTACTGACAGGTGCTTTACATCTTGATGGGTTAAGTGACACGATAGATGGACTATTTGTCGATAGAAAAAGAGCGTTAGAAGTGATGAAAGATCCTCATAATGGTGGGATGGGAATGACCTTCTCCATTGTATTTTTGCTGCTTAAAGCCTCTTCTGTAGTAGCAATAAATGCATCGTATCTACTCCCCGTTATTTTGCTACTATCACGTTTAGAAGCTGTTTTAGAGATATATTTTTATCCCTATATCTCTAAAAATGGTATGGGAAGTTTGGCGAAAAAAGAATTGACACAAAAAGAGTTACTTGTGACATTTGGTTATTCTTTTATTATTGTAGTTTTGTTTGGCAGTTATACTTTGATGTTTACTGCGTTGTTAGTTATGTTTGTAATAAAGAGTTTTTTTATGAAAAGATACGGCGGCTTTACGGGTGATATTTATGGCTTTAGCATAGAAATAACAGAGTTAGTTTTACTCAATGTTGTTATATTGGGGTTAGTGTGAAAATAATACTTATTCGCCATGGTGAAGTAGATAAACCATATATCGGGAAATATAATGGACATAATGATATAGGACTGTCTAAAAAGGGAAAAGAAGAAGCTCAGAAGTTAGCTAAATTCTTTAGATGTAAGAAGTTCGATTTGGTTTACTGCTCTGATTTAAGACGTGCAAAAGAGACACTGTACCCTTTTATTCAAGCTCATAATGCTGTGTTCACGTCAAAATTACGAGAAAAATCATGGGGCAGACATGAAGGAATGAGCTTTGGTGAAATAACGGCACAAGGTATAGAGTATAAGAACTTTGCACAATGGCTTGAAGCACTTGATGGCGAAGGGTATCAAAAGTATATACAAAGAGTAAAAGCATTTTTCTTTGATGAACTTGCTACACAAGAAGCTGATAATATTCTTGTTGTAACACATTCTGGTTTTATTAAAGTTTTGATGGCAATTGTAAATAAAGTATCACTGGAAGAAGCTTTTTCAGTTGCCTTACCTTATACATCTTATACAGTTTATGATACAAATTTGCAAACTTTTAGCACTATTAAAACTTAGATTGGCTATAATGCTGTCCTTACAGAAGGACAGTTGACCAAAGTAGCCGAAGGTATTTGTTTAGGGTTTAAATCCTTTATTTCTTTGACAAGTAATTTTCTAAAATACGGTTTTTTGGAGAGTTGAGGTAAGGCGTAAGTGAATCTACCTTTGAAAAAATAAAAACTTATCTTATACCATAATGGACAAGTGAGAGAGTGGTCGAATCTGCTCGCCTGGAACGCGGGTGTACTTAACTGTACCGTGGGTTCGAATCCCACCTTGTCCACCATAATAATAACTTATAATTAATTAAATTCTTCCCTTTAAACCCATCAGAATAGATCTCATTGTTAACATATCTTTTTTGAGTAAAAATATTATTAAATATTCGTTCCAAATCTCATAATGAGATACAAAAACAAGCAGCTGGTATCTCTGAGCTGGCATCACTTAGTTCCAAATCTCATAATGAGATACAAAAGAAAGTAAAACCACCACTATCTTTTATAGCTTCCTGTTCCAAATCTCATAATGAGATACAAAAGCGAGCGAAACATACACAAACAATGCTCAATATGGTTCCAAATCTCATAATGAGATACAAAAGCTACATCATAGTATTGGTAGGTTCTGTTATCTTGTTCCAAATCTCATAATGAGATACAAAAGTTGCGTCTTTGAGTAAGACTGCTCAAATTGTAGTGGTTCCAAATCTCATAATGAGATACAAAAGCTATGAACATCAGAACAAGAAAAGAAGTAGATAGTTCCAAATCTCATAATGAGATACAAAAGAATTTAAAAAAGAGCTACTATTTTGCATGTAGTTGTTCCAAATCTCATAATGAGATACAAAAGCTATGCAAAACATCTTAATTGAGAAAGGAATTAGTTCCAAATCTCATAATGAGATACAAAAGTCACTCTCTTTTTGTACCTTGTCGCCCTCTTTTTGTTCCAAATCTCATAATGAGATACAAAAGTAAGCTTTTCAACATCCGCCTTTACTTTATCGGGTTCCAAATCTCATAATGAGATACAAAAGACTATGTTGAAAATGGAGTAATCTATTTTGAAGAGTTCCAAATCTCATAATGAGATACAAAAGCTCTTCGTTGTTCAAGTTCAAATCTCTTTACTTCGTTCCAAATCTCATAATGAGATACAAAAGTAACGATAGAACAG
>JALUBM010000300.1 GCA_027044845.1 Sulfurimonas sp. | reverse complement strand
TGCAGTTTTATCTCTCAACAGATGGTTACTTAGACCAAAATGGTGGTGAAAAAGGTTTTCCATTTGGGAAAAAACGATTTAAAAATATTATAGAAAATTATTATCAAGAGAGTATGGCAGACCAACAAGAAGTATTTTTATATGAACTTGAAGAGTATCAAAAAGAAGAAGAAAGAAATGATGATATTACAATTGTTGGATTGAAAATATAAAGATTCTTTCTCGCTTTTTATTATTTATAATCTTTTTTAAATTCCACATAGCGTGATGCTGAGGCATAAAGCTCTTTTATCTCATTGTCGGTTAACTCCCTGATGACTTTTGCGGGGGATCCCATGATGAGAGAGCGGGGTGGAAATATCTTGTTTTTTGTGACAAGCGAACTTGCTCCGACGATACTCTCTTCCCCGATAACTGCACCATCAAGAATGGTTGCACTCATGCCAATAAGGCAAGCCTTTTCAATAGTACAACCATGAAGCATAACACGATGTCCAATAGTGACATCATCGCCGATTATTGTCGGATTTCCGTCACTTTTATCACTTTTTTTATAATGTGTTACATGAATCATACTCAGATCTTGAATATTAACTCGGTTACCGATTTTAATATAATGGACATCGCCGCGAACGACACAGCCAAACCAAATAGAACAATCTGTACCGCATGTAACATTGCCAATAACATCGGCTGATTGGGCAATCCAGCTATTTTTCCCTATTGTTGGAATAATATTTTTAAATGAGTGTAACATGTTTTTCTCCTTAACTTTCAATAAAAAGACGATTGACAAGCTGTTGGACATAAGTAGAAGTCTCTTTTCTTGTCGCCTTTGCGATACGATTGACATAATCTTCTAAAAGTTTATGGTTGTTGATGATTTTTTCACCACTTTTTTGTTTGATTTTTGCATAGGTGCCGTCATTTTGGAGTTCATGTGCAAGAATATTGTCGGAACACTGTAGCTTGAGAATTTGGATAATTTTCTTTTTCGCCTCTTCATCTTTTATTGCTGTTAAAAGTTCTATTCGGCGGACAAGATTCCTTGGCATCCAGTCAGCACTTGAAATATAGACTGCTGAAGCATCATTTTTAAAATAAAAGGCACGGGCATGTTCTAAATATTTTCCTAAAATAGAGATCACTCTGATGTTTTCGCTGATATCTTTTATACCAGGTTTAAGACAGCATATTCCGCGTACGATTAAATCAATTTTTACACCTGCCATAGAAGCCTTATATAAAGCTCTAATGACATCTTCATCAACAAGTGAATTTATTTTCGCGATAATCTGACCGTTTTTTCCTTGTCTCGTCTCATTATGAATGAGCGAAAGAAGTTTTGGCTTAATCTGAGAAGGTGCCATATAAAGTTCGTTGAGTTTCCCTTTTTTACTAAAACCTGTTAAAAAGTGAAAAAAGCGTGTTAAATCATTGGTAATGACATCTTTGCTTGTCATATAACTCATATCTGTATATATTTTTGCAGTGGAAGGATTATAATTTCCTGTGCCGATGTGTGCATATTGTTTGAGCTTTCCATTTTTACGTCTGGTGACTAAAGCTGCTTTTGCATGGACTTTAAAGCCTTGAATCCCATAGATTACATGTGCACCTGATTTTTCTAATGCCTTTGCCCAGATAAGATTGTTTTCTTCATCAAACCTTGCTTTGAGCTCAACCATAACCGTTACTTGTTTCCCTGATTCACTAGCATCCATTAATGCTTTTACAATAGGAGATTTTGTTCCTGAACGGTAAAGCGTCATTTTTATAGAGACGACATCTGGGTCTTTTGCCGCATATTGAATGAAATTAACTATTGGTTCAAAACTTTCATAAGGATGATACATTAAAACATCTTGTTTTTCTAAAATTGTGAATATATCTTCATTATTTTCAAATGGTGGTAGGTTCTTTGGCTGAAGAGAAGGTGCTAAAAGGTGCGCGAAATCTTTGTTAGAAACAATTTGCCATAGACTTGAGAGATTTAAAAAAGTATGGTATCTATAAATATCATCTTTATATATATGTGCATGGCGATTAAAGAAGTTAATAATCTCATCATCAGCGTTTGAACCGACTTCAAGACGTACCATCTCTCCTTTGCGACGCAGTTTTAAACCTTCTTCAAGAATTTCCATAAAGTCATCTGCTTCTTCCTCTTCAATGGCAATATCAGCATTTCTGGTTACTCGGAATGGTGCATACTTCATTAGCTCATAACCTGGAAAGAGTTCATCCACATGTTTTTGCACAACGCTTTCAATCGGTACATAAGTACCGTTTTCGAGTTCGACAAATCTACTTAAAACACGAGGAACACGAATGATTCCAAAACGTTCAATATTTTCATTGTCCATATCTCGTAGTTTTACAATAAGCCCGAAACTTAGGTTATTAAGATGTGGGAAAGGATGTGTTGCGTCAATAGCAATAGGGATAATTACAGGATAGATATTTTCATTGAAATATTGGTTGAGCTTATGTTTATTTTGATTATTGACTTCATCGTAGGTTTTAATGCTGATACCGTGAGGTTCGAGTTTTTTAAATATTTCATTTCGGCAGTGTTCCACAACTTGCTGTTCTTGATGCAAATAGTTTCGTATTTCACGAAGTTGCTGCAATGGGGTGAGTCTATCTGCCCCTGAAACAATAACTCCTGCAGCAAAAAGTTTTTTTAATCCTGCCACACGAATCATATAAAATTCATCTAAATTTGTACCGTAAATCGCAAGAAATTTCAAACGCTCAAGAAGAGGAAGAGACTCATCTTGTGCTTGCTTAAGGACTCTTGTATTGAATTGCAACCATGAAAGTTCACGATTTAAGTAAAGATTTGGATTTTTAAGATTTAACATATATTTTAACCT
>JALUBM010000299.1 GCA_027044845.1 Sulfurimonas sp. | reverse complement strand
GAGGAGAAGAGAAAGAGTTTCAAAAAAAAGTGTTAGCTGGCGTTCTTGGCATGAAAGACAGAAATGAGATTTCTGAATATTATAGTAGCATAAGATATTCTAAAAAGTTTTCTCCACGAGATGCCAATTATCTTAAAATCAGGCAAAATCAATTTCACTATACACTAAAGTACAACACTGCGGTTGGGAGAAGTAAGCTTGAATTTTTAAAGGAGAGAATTTATGATAAATATGGGCTAAATGAAACAACTATTAATCTTGCAAAAAGAGATTTAATGATAAGCTATTTGCATGAAGATATTTCTTGCAAATTTTATGAAAATTACAGAAGGATAAAAATATGAAAAAAGTTTTCTTTACAATGGGAACAAAAGGTGGCGCAGGAAAGAGTAAAATAACAACAGGTTTTCTTCCTCTTGCTATATTGCACAATGCTTATCGCAAAAAGAAGAAGATTGGAGATGTGGATATAAAATTATTTCTTGTTGATAATAATAATTCAAATGACTTAGAGCTTAAAAATGGAAGTTTGGTTTCTATTAATGGCAAGCTGAAAACAGATAGCAATAACATCATTAGAAATCTAAAAGAAGATATTCAGGAGTTCGTACTAGAAGACGAGAATGAAGAACACTATATTCTTGTTGATATTGGTGGAGGTGATGACACTATTAGAGTTTTACAGGAAATGTCAAAACTTGCCATCAAAAATGACATTGCTATCATCGTTCCATTCTTTTTAGAGAATGAATTCATATTGAGCATGAAGCAGACTGTTGATTTGTTGCATAGCACACAGAGCCGAACATCGTCCACTCCTCCCGACATATATATTGTTGCAAATAAAATAAATAAAGATGTTGAAGTTGAAGCACGAGAAAACGAAATGGAGTTAATGGAATATATAAAAAACTATATTAAGAATGCTCTTGGTGAAGTAGAATATGATTCTCTTGAAGATAGAATTTCTGGACTCACAATGCTCAAAGATTTTTCAGATGTATTTGGAAGACTTGACGATGAAAAAATAATGGTTGATTATATTGATAATTTTGTTTTTAATGACACAACTTATGAAACTGCAAGACTAGAACTTCAAAAGAAATACAAAGAAGGTAATCATAGCAAAGAATGGCTAAGAGAAGAAGCGGAAGAGATTGACTTAGCATGGGATTGTTTGAGTGTGTTTGATGAAAGCGTTGGTTTTATTGAAGATGTTGAAAATTTAAAAAAGAAATAAGTTGTGGAATCAGGAAACAATAACGATTATTTAAGTTCTACCCCAAGTGAATTAACAAAAAAAGAGTCAAGAATTCTTTGGTGTGAGTTGACAGAAACACAAGTACGGCTTGATGGGCTTGAAAAGTCTGTTGAGGAGATACTAACCACCATTAAAAGTGTAAAAAATGAGAGTGATGGTCTTGCAAAAAGTGTATCAAACATTGTATCTGTAGGGGAGACTTTGCAAAAATTATCCAGCAATGAAAGCTCATCAAAAATTGTTGTAAATAGTATTGAATATCAAGAGCTAATGAATGGTGTTGAAAGGCTTATTCAAACAGCAGTTCTTCCAACGCTTGAAGATTCTATTAATGCCTCTATGAAAAGAATAGAAGATTCATATGCCAAAAGAAATTCAATAATTGAAAAGGCTGTGAAAGATGTTGATGTCAGCACCTACAAATTAGCAAAAACGCTAGATGATTTTACAGATAAAGCAAAGTGGTACAAGTCTGAACTAATTGAAAAAATAAGTGATTTTTCTGGTGCAACAAATTCCATTTCCTATTTGACGGATTTTTTACAGCAATTTCTTCTTGAAATGAAAATGATATATCCAAAAATTGATAAAGACAATTCATTATACATTAACTATATTACTGATGCACCTGACAAGTCAGAAGTCGTAATAAGAAAAATATCAGAGATGGAAGAAGGAAAAGAGAGAGCTAGAAGACTTGCTGAGAAAAAGAAAAATAACTCCCCTGTGTCAAGCAAAACAGTTAAGAAATTAAAAAAATCGGGCAGAAAGATACCAATAAAACAAAAGGATATAAAAGAAAGTGAGAACAAAGGTTTTATTGGTAGAATAATGTATATATTTAAAAAGCAAAAAAAAGTTATTAAAAATGAAAACAAATAGAAATTCAGTTTCTTTTTCTGTCGAAAAAGAACTCCCGAAATTAAAAGTCAGCATTTCAAAGAGAGCCACAATTGATGCTGACCTAGAAATATTATCTATATTTGAGTGGCTATCTCTAAGAAGCAAAAATAATAACCCATTTGAAACATTGAGAGCAATAATGTTTTTTATAAAGACAGTCAAAGGGGCTGATGTTTTTTTAGACGAAGCTATTAAAATTATTAATAAACCTGTTACTTTAGAGTCAATCAGAGAGAATAGTGATAATGATTATGTTGCAACTGTTGTTGAGATAATTAAAGAAACAAATGATATGTTTGATTTTTTACAGGAGTGTAAATTAGACATCGATGAAATACCATCACCATCAAAAAAAATGGTTTTACTTGATTTACAAGAGTATTTGCAGTTGAAGTCGAACACAAGCCAAGATAAAATTCCTAATCATCCTTCAAAGAAGGATAAAAAAGATAAAAAGCAAAAGACAAAAAAACATCTTTCCTCTGTAGGCAATGCAAAACAAAATGATAATGGTCTTGTTGACGTTTTAATTCATCAATATAATAAACACAAGGAAGACTCATGAAAAAAGTAATTATCTTTTCTTTTTTTTTAGCATTATTTTCAACTTCATGTTTCTCTTGTTCGTGCACGGATTCCATAAAGCGTGCAAATAATAAAATTCAGGACAATGTTGAAGATTTTCTATCTGGAGTCAATGATAGTATTGATAACCTTTCAGACCAATTAGATTCTACTTTAAAAG
>JALUBM010000298.1 GCA_027044845.1 Sulfurimonas sp. | reverse complement strand
CCAACGGTTTGCCCCGCTCTTTGGTGATGGCATTATATAAAGCACTTAAATCTTCATCATTTTTTTGACTCATAGTCGCCCTTTTTGCTCTTTAAATTCATTATACAAATTTTTATATAAGCGTCCATAGTTCTCGACCATATCTTCTATAGTAAACCCATTGAGAATTGCTTCTCTTGCATCGTGTCCCATTTCCAAAGCTATATCAGGATTTTTTAATATATAAATTACTTTTTCGGCAAACTCGGCATATGCCTTTGGTCTCACAACAAACCCAAATCCTTCAAGCACCTCTTTTGTTCCCCCGACATCCGATGAAATAACGACCTTTTCACAAGCCATTGCCTCAATTACAACAAAAGGGAAAGCTTCTGAAATACTTGTCAGCATAACAACATCACCCTCATTATAAGCACTCTGTGGACTATTGGTCAATCCTGAAAATACAAAATTCTTCTCCACTTCAAGTTCTTTTACCAATTTTTGACAAAGATGATAATATTTTTCATCTACTATAGGACCATAAAGTTTAAAAAGCACATCAGGTATCTCTTTTGTGACAAGTTGTGCAGTCTTTATAAATGTTTCTATATCTTTGAGCGGGTCAATTCTTGCAACCATCACAACTGTCGGTCTCTCTTCTTCTTTTTGTACTTTAAATTGTTTGAAAACATTTGTATCTATGCCATTATAAATTGTATAAATCTTTTTCTCATCCACACCCCATTTTTTTTCCCATCTTGAGTTATAATCACATACAGGAGAGACAATATCTGCAAAATGAAAATTCAATTTTGAAACCAGAGTTATAAGTCCCATAAGAAATTCTTTTGTACGAAGCGGCATTTGATTTCTCGATGCTGCTAAATATTGTTCTCGTATGTAAACACCATGCTCTGTCAATAAAAACTTACTTCCAAACTTTTTTTTAGCTATTACACAAGAGAGTCCACAAAAAGCAGCGGCAGACGAATGATATATATCTGCTTTTGGTAGTGTAGGCAACAAAGATATAAAGAATCTATATAAATAACGCAATCCCTCTATCATATCAAAAACAGTAGGCACATCTTCTTCTACTTTTTCATAATGTTTAAGTATATAATCTTTATAAATATTCCACAATCTTTCACTACGAAATGTTTCATAATAATCATATATTTGAAAATACTCATAAAACTCATACAGAGCATTGCCTAAAGCTTCCAAATCATTTTTATGACGAAATATATGTTCTAGTACAAGTATTATAATAGGTTCTAAAACTCCAATATGATTATCGACCTGCGTTTTAATTTTTGCTTCATATATCTTAGAAAATTCTATTTTTCGTATGTATTCTATAGGCTCTTCCGTCCCCCAAAGCGGTACATTTAAAATATCTACTACATTAGGAGGAATGTCAAATTTTAATTTAACATAAGGATGCATCTGTATAGGGATAAGAACAAAATCTATATTTTTGAGTTCATGCATTAAAATATCAGCCCAAGTGCTTACCCCTCCCGTAGTGTAAGGATAGGTACCCTCACCTGTCCAAACTATTTTAATTCTCCCCATACAACTCTCTTTTTCCTATCAGTGTTGCCAATAAAAATGTTTCTTTTATATATCTTTGGTTTAAATCAATTTCTTGACTTTTGTATGCTAAATAATTTTTTACGGCATCCGAGTAATCACGATACTGTATAGCTCCAGCATGATACAACTTTGTTGTAATTTTTATTTTTTTACGTAATAGTGCCACCTGTTCTTGGAGTATATCCTGCTGCTCGCGTATCATTTGCAAAGAGTGATAGGAACGTTCTACTTCTATTAAGACTTCTCTTGTTTTAAGAGAAAGAACATTTTTTTGCAGTAAAATAGAATGCAGTTCTTTTTCTTTATTTAAGACTATATCACCTCTATTATACAAAGGAATATTAACATTTAAACCCAACTCCCAATATGACGAGAATCCTGTATTGTTAAAATTTTTAAAAAAGAGTGCATCATTTGAAGCACCATATCCCAAATGTGAATTAAAAGTGACACTTGGATAATATCGCCTCTTTTGTGCAAGAAAATCTGTTTGATTCATCTTTAACTTGTTTGATTCCAACGCTATATCACTACTGTTTTGTATTGCTTGCTTTTGTAAATCACTTAAAGAATTATAGTAAAAAGCTATTTTCTGTGGCATGAGTTTATATTTTTTTTCTTTTTTGGCTTTTATACTATGCCTTAAAATATATTCATTATGCAAATGGGCATATTTTAACAACAAAACAGCTTTTTTCAAATCTCGCAAATCATTTTTGGAATCTATATAATTTAATGTAGATGTCGCACCAAGATTATACGCTTTTTCAATGCTTTTTTGCATTTCATCTTGTTTGTCATACATTTGTTTAAAAAGTTTTAACTTTTCTTGCGAGGTAAAAAGATTTGAATATATGTTTACACCAAAAAGTAATAATTTCTCTTTGGAATTAAGTACCTTAATATCTGCAAGTCTTTTATTTAAAATATCATAATTTTTATTTATTAACGCATATTCTCCATCATACAATACTTTATTTGCATTTATTGAAGTTCCTACACTAGATTCAACACTATTTCCAGTCTGCGTAGTCGGCAGATTAGTTTGTTGTGCAGAGATATACGAACCTGTTCTTGCATAAGCATTGAGAAAAATATCAAATCCATACTTATCTTTTTTAATTGCATTCAAAAGATAATCTATCTTCTTTTGATAAAAAATTTCTTGTGCATTTTCATTATATTCAAACAAAGTATCAAGGTAATTATGAAAATTCAAAGTACCATAATTATTCGCTTCTTTTTTTTGTCCATATCTCGGAATCTGGTACCCTTTTAATAATACTGGTTCGTTCAAGACTGGCTTAGGCGTAACTTTTTTTGTAATCGTGATTTTTTTATATACTTTATACTCCTGACACTTTGTTCTTTTTGTTAAGAATGCCTGTTTAAAGCCAGTATCATGCACTTTTTTTAGTGCATCTTCAAGCTCTTGATAGGACGAAGCCGACCCATAAAATGCTACTATATATTTGCCTTCTTTGCATAAATGCGTCTGTTGTATTAAACGCTTTGGTATCGCTTGAACATACCTTTTGTCACTAAATTTATTTCTACTAAAAGTAAAATACTGAACCGTATAATCCAGCTTTACACTCCTTCTATTTTTGATTTTTTTTACTATTTTAGCATATTCTTGACACTTTGTTCTTCTTGTTAAAAATGCTTGATTAAAGCCAAAATTACGAACTTTTTTTAATTCATTAGAGAGTTCATTGTAAGAAGAAGCACTTCCATAAAAAGCAACTATATAACTACCTTCTTTACATAAATGCGTCTTTTGTCGTAAACTTTTTGGTATTGCTTCGACATATCTTTTGGCGTTAAACTTACTTTTACTAAACGTAAAATATTGTACCGTATGTCCAAGTTTAAATGTATTTGAAAATAATATCGTAGAGGCAAAAAGCAGTATATAAATTTTTAACATACTTTTTCCTTTCTTTTGACATTTCTTCATATTTTTTCAATTATTATAACATGTTAAGCTTTTTTATAGCCATCAGGATTATTTCTCTGCCAACGCCAGCTGTCTTTGCACATGTCATCTAGAGTATATTTAGATTTCCAGTCCAAAACTTTTTTTGCATAAGATGGGTCTGCATAGCATTTTGCTATATCCCCCGAGCGTCTTGAAATAAATTTATAGGGAATTTTTTTACCTGAAGCTCTTTCAAAAGCATGTACCATATCTAAGACAGAATACCCTTTTCCCGTTCCTAAGTTCACTGTTAATACTTCATTTATATCAAAAAGTTTTTCCAATGCTTTAATATGCCCTTTTGCCAAATCGACTACATGGATATAATCTCTGACTCCTGTACCGTCTTTTGTATCATAATCATTTCCAAAAATATTAAGATATTCTCTTGTACCGACTGCTGTTTGTGCAATGTAAGGCATCAAATTATTTGGCACACCATTTGGGTCTTCACCGATAAATCCTGATTCATGTGCCCCTACAGGATTAAAATAACGCAGTAAAATAATTTTCCAAGAGGTACTAGATACAAAAATATCCCGTAGTATCTCTTCTATAAAAAGTTTACTTCTGCCGTATGGATTAGTTGCACTGAGTGGGAAATCTTCTTTTATAGGAGTAATTTTTGGGTCACCATAAACAGTTGCTGAAGAGCTGAAAATTATATTTTTACACTCATTTTTTTGCATCACTTCACATAAAGCCACCGTTCCATACACATTGTTATCGTAATATTCTAACGGTTTTTGCACCGATTCACCAACTGCTTTAAGCCCTGCAAAATGTATTACAGAATCAATATCATAATTATCAAAAACTTTTTGTAGTGCAACTTTATCACGGATATCCCCCTTAATAAAAGGAATCTTTTTAGCCGTTATCTTTTCAACACGTAGTAAAGCTTCAAGTGAAGCATTACAAAGATTATCATATACCACAAAGTCATACCCTGCTTTACTGAGTTCTATACATGTATGTGAGCCAATATAGCCTGCTCCACCTGTAACAAGTACCATTATTTTAGCTTGCCACGTTCATGGCAAGTTGTGCCATTTTTTGTATATATACTGTAACATCTTCTTTAACTTGCAATGTTTTTTTCAACTCATTTATAAAATAAATTTTGGTTCTTTCATCTGCTATATTAAATGTATAAAGTGTCCATTCTATATTCAAAGGAATCTTTTCGCCATTTTTTTCTACCGTAAATGTTCTGTATAAATTTACATCCGTATCAGCAAGCAAATCCAAAACTTCTTTATAAAATTCATTTACATCTCTGTTTATCAATGAAGTAAATTCTTCTTTTGTAATCTGTATATCCACATCATTAAAATCTTCTCTACCTAAGACCAAAGCATCACCTAAGATAAGTTGTTCTCCTATAAAATAAGGCGTTTTTCTCTCACTTAAAGCATTAGCGTCCGTATATATAATATGCTCTTTCAAACTTGAAAGTTCATCTATTAAAATAGAACTAAAAAAAGTATAAACGGTATTCGCTGCCATTGTAATGTCGAGTTCTTTGACCGTTAATGTCTGGTTGTCTATGCTAAGTGCTTTCATTAAAATGACTCCAAAAGTATAATATTCACATAAGTACCCGCTTCTAAAAATTTATCATCTTCACCAGCAACCATTAAAGCAGAATTATCAAGCATATTTGTCAAAATTGCTGAACTTCCAACTTTTTTACCTGTAAAATTTACAAAATACTCTCCGTCTTCTACAACAACATTACAAGCGGTAAACTCTGTAAATCTACTACGCTTTGTAAAATCTTCTTGCAATTTTGCTGCAACGGTTTTATAGGAATACTCTTTCCCCTGCATTTTTGCAATAAGTGGCAATGCGTATAAAATTGCAGTAACGGTAGAAGAATAAGCAAATCCTGGTAGTGCCAAAATAAACTTATGTCCACGCTGTGCTACTAAAATATGACGTCCTGGTTTAATACCCACGCCCTTATAAATAACTTTTGCACCCAAATGAGGAATAATATCTTTAACAAAATCATAATCGCCGACACTCACACCACCAGTGCTGACCAGAATATCAGCAGATTCTAAAGCATTTTCAAATGTTTTCATAATGGCTTCTCTGTCATCGAGTGCGGTTCCAAGCTGCAACACCTCTGCACCCGCCTGTTCAAAAAGTGCGGCAAGCGTATAATTGTTTGAACTCCTTATTTGTGCGGGATTCTCGGAATTTTCTCCCAGATCAAGTATCTCACTTCCCGTTGCAATGACTGCTACACGAGGACGAAGTGCTACTTGTACCATAACTTGATTCAGCCCTGCCATCACGCCAATCTCTGCAAAACCAATTTTTGTTCCTTTTTTAATCAGGACATCACCCGCACCATAACCTTCACCCACAGGACGCACGGCATTACCAAATTCTACTGTTTCATTAATAGTAATTTTGCCGTTCTCGTAAGTCACATTTTCTATCTGAATCAAAGTATCACTTCCCTCTGGCATCATAGAACCTGTAAAAGTTTTAATAGATTCACCCTCAGATAAAACACGTGTCTCATCATGCCCTGCAGGATTATCACCGAGAACAATAAACTCACCTTTTTGTAAATCCTCATGACATACTGCATACCCATCCATTGATGCTGTAGGAAACTGCGGATCGTTGAATTTAGCTACAATGTCTTGTGCCAAGACTCTATCGATTGCATTACTTAGTGGTACTCTTTCGTATCGGTGGTTATTCACCTGTAAAAGATCCAGCATATTTTGACTTGTCTCAAAAGAGATAAAATCAGTCCCTGTTATACTCATTATTTTTCTCCTAAAATTCCACTGCCTTTTATAGCAGTAGAACGCTCTTTTGCATAAATTCTTTGTCCATCTATCAAATCATATTTCCAAATAGGAGCAGAAGCTTTGAAATCTTCTACAAACTCATCTATAAATTCTAGTGCAACCCTTCGCTTTGGTGAAAAAACTGCCGCAATATATGAAGATTCATGCAACATCACGTCACCGAAAGAATGAGCCATCTTTATAACAGCACCTTTTTCTTTTGCTCTTTTTTGCCATGATGCGAACCATGACTTTAAGATAGGTTCATAAATATCAAAACTCAGCCCGTCAATGCCGCCTTCACTGCGGACAGTTCCCACAAATGGAATATATGCACCATAGTTACTCTGCACCTCTTCTTCATACCACTCTTTTAAGATTTTCGGCACATCAAGTGCACCATCATATAAGTTTAACAAAACTCAACCTCCGCAAACTGGAGGAAGCAAAGATATTTTGTCTCCATTTTTCAACTCACATTCTAAAGAGTTCATAAGAGTATCATTGACTGCCACCGCACAATTCTCAAGCCACTCTTTTAGCTCTTCATCTTTTTGTAAAATTGTTGCTAATTCGCTAAGGTTTATTATGTCAAGTTCCAATGCCTCTTTTTGTATCGGTCCTAAAAATTCTACTCTTACCAAAACAATATCCTCATCTTTAATTAGGCAATTATATCTAAGATAAGTTAAGTGCTGTATAATTACGCATGATTTTTGGAAAAATAGAATATCTCAACCTTTTACCCTTTCATGTTTTTATGAAACATTTCACAAGGAACAATCAGCAAAAATTAACTATGCAGTACAAAAAAAATGTTCCTGCAAAGATAAATAATGCTTTTGTAAACAGACGCGTGGATGCAGCATTTATCTCTAGTATTGCGGCAAAAAAGAAGCACCATGTAAACCTAGGAATTATTGCAAAAAAAGAAGTGCAAAGTGTCATCATTATCCCTTCTCAACAACACAAAAAAGATAGTGAATCTGCTTCATCCAATATTTTAGCAAACGTATTACATGTAAAGGGGGAAATTCTTATTGGGGACAAAGCACTGCGTTATGCTCTTGTCCATGATAATTATATAGATTTGGCACAACTCTGGCATAAAAAGTATAATCTCCCTTTTGTTTTTGCACTCCTTTGCTACCACAAAGACAAAAAATTATATAAAAAAATAGAAAAAGAATTTTTGAAAAAGAAGGTAAAAATTCCACAATATCTTTTACAATATGCAGCTAAGAAGACAAATATTACACCACAAGACATTCTTAAATATCTTACTTTCATATCATATAAGCTTGATGCTAAAGCAAAAAAAGGTTTAAAGAAATTTTATACAGAAGAGCAAAAGGCTTAAACCTCTTTCTCTTCTCTTGAAATTTTTAGATTTTACCATCTAAATGATCAGCTAATCTTTGAAGTTTTTCTTTGTATGCGTCCATGTCAAAATCTTTCACACGTGCAACACCATCTTCGATAGCCGCTTGTGCCACAGCAGATGCCACATAAACAAGTACACGTCTATCAAATGGTGAAGGAATGATATATTCAGGTCCAAAACTCATGTCTTCTCTTTTATGTGCTGCTTTAACATTATCTGGAACTTCCTCTTTTGCCAATGAGGCTAAGGCACGTGATGCTGCCATTTTCATGTTTTCAGTAATTTTTGTCGCACGAACATCTAAAGCACCACGGAAAATTTGAGGGAAACCAAGAACATTATTTACTTGATTTGCATAATCACTTCTTCCTGTACCAATGATAACATCTGCTCTTACTTCTTTCGCTAATGGTGGCTTAATCTCAGGATTTGGATTTGCACATGCAAAGATGATAGGATCTGTATCAGACATGCTTTTTACCATATCAGGACTAATCAAGTCAGCTTGAGAAAGACCTAGCACCATATCAGCATCTTTCATCGCATCTTCTAAAGTTCTATCTTCTGTTTCAAATGCAAATGCTTGTTTATATTGATTTAAGTCATCTCGTCCATTATGGATAACCCCTTTTGAGTCTAGCATTGTTATATGTTTCACACCAAGCTCTTTATACATATTAGCACAAGCAATACCTGCAGCACCAGCTCCAATAACAACCACCTTCAAATCTGCAACGTTTTTACCACTCATTTCTATAACATTAATAAGTCCAGCAGTTGTAATCACCGCTGTTCCATGTTGGTCATCGTGAAAAACAGGAACATTACAAATCTCTTTTAAGCGTCTTTCAATTTCAAAACATCTCGGAGCAGAGATATCTTCTAAGTTGACACCACCAAAACTATCTGCCATAGCAGCTACAATTTTAATAATTTCTTCTGTATCTTTTGTATTAAGTTCAATATCTATCGCATCTACATTTGCAAAAGATTTAAATAAAACCCCTTTACCTTCCATAACAGGCTTTCCTGCTAAAGGACCAATATCACCAAGACCTAAAACTGCAGTACCGTCACTCACAACGGCAACTAGATTGCCTTTATTTGTATATTCATAAGCAAGGTCTGTATCCTTTTCTATTTCCAAACAAGGATATGCAACACCAGGGCTGTATGCCATTGAAAGTTCTTCTTCTGTTGTACATGGTTTTGTTAGAAGAGTTGCTGTTTTCCCGTTTGTATCAAATTCACCTTTGGCTTTATGATATTGTAATGATTCTTCTTCAAATGATAATTTATCTGACATAATTGTATATCCTTAATTCTTAGTATAATAAAAGTATATAATTTAAATATTAATACAAGCTAAATAACTTCATATTTTATTTAAAAAGAGTACACTGTTACCTTTTGAATTGTAGTATATCCCCAGAGAATTTTTTCTTGATACAAAAACACCCCGACCATTGAATTTTTTAGAATTTCTAAAAATAGTACTTAAAATATTTGTATCAAAGCCGTTACCTTCATCTATAATTTGTGTCACCATATATTCAGAAATTTCATTATTGACTTTATATATTTTCACTGTAATTTTTTTATTGCAGTTTTGTTCAAATTGTTTCAATGTCTCAAAATAAACATCTTTTTCAAGAAGATTATGTTTTGTCTGAGCATCTATCCCCAGATTTCCATGTTCATACGCATTTGTAAAAAGTTCATTAAAGGCCATATTACTACGCTTATCTTTACAAAAGTCCATATGCCACTCATTTGCTTCTTCCACAGCTTCTAAATTTGTCTCAAAGATTTTTTCACACATAAAAGTCTTTTCATTTAATTCTAATTTGTTAATGAATATGAATGTTAAATCATCTTCTTGTGCTGTAAGTTTACCTAAAATTATTTCTTTCATCTCTTCTCTTGTAAACGAGGTACGAAAATCATTTTCAATAAAATTATTATACGGCAGACCATCTTTGGTGCTATTTTCAACAATGCCATCAGTATAAAAAAGGAATTTATGTATATTTTGCACGGCATAAGTGTTTATATTGTAAGTCTGCGTCCATTTACTCATCGGAGGATTGTTTGATTTAATTTTCGTAATATTATTACTACTATCTGCAAACAAAAAAGGAGGCATAGAAAATTTTGCATAATCTAACTGTGAAAAATAAGTGTCAAATAAAATAAAGTCAATAGATAAAGCTTCTTCATCTAACAATATAGGTTTCATAAAATCCATTGCTTCTTTTACAAGTATGTCAAGGCTAAAACTTTCATGCTCAATCATTTTATCTATAATATGATTGATAAAAATAGTCACAGACATTGCCGTTAACGAGGCAGAAAGACCTTTTCCCATGCCATCAACTAAAAGATAAAATGTTCTATGTTCATCAATAATTCTTGCCGTGTACGCATCACCACTAAGTATATCCAAAGGTTGATAAAAAAAATCTACCAAAGATACATCTTTTGAATCTATCATTTTATAATAGAAATCATTTCTTAAAATATTCAGCTCTTTTTGAAAAGCCAAATTTTCTTGATAGATAGTATATTCTTCTTTTTCTTCTGGTGTCTTTATTTTAGAGAAATTTTGCACGCTAAAATATCTCGCTATATTTTAAATTTACTAAGTTCAGTCTGCAAAATATCTGAATCTTGAGATAAACTAACAACAACCATATCAACAGATGTCCTCAGTTCATTATTTGTAGTTGAAATATCTATAATTTCATTCATTACATTCACTAAATCTTTCGTTTTAGTTGCTATATAAATACTTTGATGCATAACTTCTTTCGATCTCTCTTTTGTTTGAAGAAGTTGGTCTTTTGTTCCACTTGATGAAGCTATAAGTTCTTGAGCAGATTGGGAAATATCTCCAATATTTTTTGATGTGACATCTGTCTCTTCGGCAATTTCAACAACACTTTGCGTAATCAAATTAACATTTGCACTGATTTCACTTAATGATTTTTGTGTTCTCTCCGCCAATTTTCTTACCTCATCCGCAACAACAGCAAAACCACGTCCATGTTCACCAGCACGTGCTGCCTCAATAGCAGCATTAAGTGCAAGCAGATTCGTTTGGTCTGCGATATCTGAAATAATTTCGAGAACATCTTTAATATTTTCCGTTTGTTCTGATAATGATACAACTTTCTGGGCTAGTTCTTGTTGTTGCTGTGAGCCATTTTCAATAGAATTTACTACGGCATCAAGTTTTTCTATAAAGCTGCCAAGAACATTGAAAGTACTATTTAAATCTTCCGTTACACTCACCGTTGCCTCTTCTACAGAATTTGAACGATTTCCAACATCTGCAATTAATTCATTCACAGATGAAATTTTTTCCTCTTCTGCTTCACTGTTGTCTTTTAATACTTTCACGACATCATTAAGATTTTCAGACTCTTTTTGTGTACGAGTAGATACATCTCTTATATTATATACCGTTTCTTTAAATGCTATAATCATGGTATGTAAAGCTCTGGATATTTGAGAAATCTCATCATTTCCTTCAACAACTATGTTGTATGTAAGATCTAAATCATTAGAAACACACTCTATTTTTTCTAAAGAGCTTCTTACGCTATTGTTAACACCTTTACTAATAAACGTAATAATAATGAAAATAATAATTGCAAAAGCAATATAACCTACAAGCGTAATTGCCGTACGCGTCTCATAACCTGACTCTATTTTTGCTAAAATTGCATCATTATTTCTAGCAAGGCTATCATCTACTTTTTTCAATAGATTGATTTTTTTTGTAATTGTTTGAAACCATACAATACTGTCAACACCAAAGCCACCTTGATTAGCTTTTGATTTTGCAATTTCTCGCATTTTATTGACTTCATCCACGATAGGAGAGTTCATTGTCGTTTTATAAAGCTCTTTTGCTTTATCTGTAGCCATACTTAAAAATGCATCCGTATATGCATCTTGTTCCGCTGTAAGTGTAATAAATTTTGCATACATACCTGGAGTAAACTTATCCGCGGCAAATGTTGCACTGAGTACAGCACGTTCTATCCCCGCTCTCTCTTTTGATTTCAAAAAGTTTGTATAAGAATCAAGTGCCTTTACTAACTCTGGAGTATTTGCTAATTTTGCACTTAGTGCAATAATATTAAGAATCTTTTTATTCATCTTTGTATAATAAAAAACTTCTTCTTTTATACTAATCGTAAAATTATCAACATGGCTTCGGATTTGATTGATTTTACGCATATCCTGCCCAAGGCTCTGAATTTCACTTCTAAGTTCTTTTGAAAAAGTTTGTAAATCCAATGTAGATAAGTAGGCTTTGAGTTGTTTATTCCTTTTATCTGTTAGTTTTCTTTGCTTAGGCAAAATATTGGCAAATTTCTTTCCTTTTGAGCCTAAATAACCAGCACTCGCTCCTCGTTCTTTTTGAGTTTCATGAATTAAAAGACTTAATTTTTGCGATATTACATTAAGTTCTTTTGACTGTTGTACCACTACTTTTTCTTTTAATGCAGAGTTGATAGTCAAGGCTATAATTACCAGAGCAAAAGAGATAACAATTGCCGTAATAAGATTGAGTTTACCTTTGATTGTCATTTTATATCTTTTTCACTTTAAATAATGCAATAAGATTTAAATCCTCAAAAAGTTCCATAAGCTGTGCATCTCCGACATTGATTTGTAAATTAACACTATCTTTGAGTATAAGTTTATTAAAATACCCAATAACTGAAGATGTCACAGAGATAGAATCTATAATATTAAGAGTTATCTGCTTATTTGTTTGTACTATATCGTCTATAAGCTCTTTTATCTTTTGATAGTCTTGTATCGATTTAATATTACCTTTAATTGTTACTTGATTTGAAAAAGCTGCTATATCCATAATTTTCCTTTTAAATATTTACCAAATGATACTCAAATTTATATTACTTTTTAATAAGTTCTATCCATTCTTTCATTTTTTTTTTTTTTTTTTTCTCTTTTATTTAAAGATGGCATATTTACAGGATAAAGATGCTCAGGTATGTG
>JALUBM010000297.1 GCA_027044845.1 Sulfurimonas sp. | reverse complement strand
CTCTCTTCAAGGTTCATTACTAAACCACGTGTTCCATCTTCGAACTCTACCATTTCACCAGCCATAACATTGCTTAGTCCGTAAACTTGTGCAACACCATCAGCATAAGAAACGATTTTACCTGTTTCATTAATATCAACATTTAATTCAAAATTGTCGATACGTTCTTTAATAATTGAGCTGATTTCATCAGCTTGTATTTTTGCTACCACTATTGTTCTCCTCTTATGAAGTTAAATTGCTTTAATTATATGTTCTATAATTTGACTATCGATTCTGTCTTTAGAAAGATTAATCTCTATTCCAAGACCTGCTACTTCTACTTTTATACCATTAAAATCGTTTTTGATAGATGATAAGGTAATCGTAGAATCAAATTTTTTGCTTAAACCATTACCTAGTTCACTCATAACATTTGCATCAATATTACTATTGCTGTAAATAAGACCAGTGTAAGTTTTAGTTGCATTCGCAATATTTTTTTCTAATTCTTTTGCAATTGCAGGAATTATATTTACACGCTTATGTTCAACTAAAAGTTTAATTAAATTGTTAACTTTATCAGATTGAGCAGATTTAACTGCATCCAATAGGATACTAGACTTGTCACTCGCATTTACATGCGGGTTATCAAGAATACTAACAAGTTTTTTATCAGAAAATGAGTGAGCTAATGCAGAAAATATCTCAGCGATATTTTGCATAGAAGCCAAATCAGAACCTGAGCTTAAAGCTTTTATGTATTTTTTTGCGATAAGTTCTTCCATATTAAGCAACCTTTTTCAAAATAACATTAGCCATAGCTTCTTTATCAAACTCATTTGAACTTTGAGCAAGAGTCTCTTTAAGAACATTCTCAACAACATTCTGAACCATACTTCTCTGTGCAAAATTTCTTGAGACAACACCCTGTTTTGTGAGTGTTTCAAGATCAGCTTCACACTGAGCCATAATATGGTCATTAATTATTTTATTCTCTTTCTTTGATGAAATAACTAAATCTTCTGCAAACTTCTCTGCATCAGATATTTTAGCAAGTGCCTCTTTTTTCAAAGTGACTGATTCATCAAGTCTCTCCTGAACCTTTTTCAATTCATCAGCAATTGCTTGACTTCTTGATGCAAAGTAGTTCTTTGCAGGCTCTCCAACTAGATACCAAACAACTCCAGCAAATAGTAAAAAGTTTACTGTACGTTGTACAATGTCACTCTCACTATGACCAGTTTCAGATGCTAATGCATAAGTTGATATCATCAGTAATAGTACTAAAATTCTACTCACATCACACCCTTATATTTGACTAAATTTAGCTTTAACAGCTTCTTTAAATAGTGGAACTTGTGACATTAAGTCAGAAGTCAACTCATTTTGAGCTTTCGCAAGTGATTGCTCAAACTCTGAATATTCACTAGCAAGTTCAGCACGTTTTGCTTCTAACTTGCTCTCAGCTAATGCCTTAGCATCTGCAATAACTTTTTCTCTTAGGGCCGCAGCTTCTAGTTTAGCAGTTATAACTATTGATTCAGCTTTTTCGGTAAGAGTTGCAATTTCATCATCATTAGAACCGACTTTGTCGAGATCTCTTTTGATGTCTTTGTCACGCTTATCCATAAAGCTAAACAGTGGATTATAAAGCCAACTATTTAGAACGGCTATAAGCGAAACAAATACAACAAATGTAACCAAGAGTAGTATTGGATTTATATCTAACATAGCACCTCCTAAAAGTTGCGTGATTATACTATGATTAAATTGAAAGGATAGTTAAATATGAAAGAAAATTTAAAAATTGGTTACTTAATCCCTAATATGTATCATAAATTCTTCTATTTCTTCTTCGGAAGAGAACTCTATCGTAAGAGAATTTTTACTCGTTTTTACTTTAAAACCTAAAGTGTTAAAACGATTTTTCACTCCATCAAAGTTATAAAGAGTTTGTTCTTCTCTTAAAACTACTCCTTTTGATGGAGCTTTCATCGACTTAATCATCAACTCAACTTCACGAACACTTAGTTTTTGTCCTGCTATAGAGTTTACAAGAAGTTGCTGCTCCCTCTCATCGAGTCCAACGAGAACTTTTGCATGACCTGCTGTAATCTTTTTCTCCAAAAGAGCTTTTTGTGTCTTACTAGAGAGCTGTAATAAACGCAGAGTATTTGTAATATGTGTTCTGCTTTTATGAATCATCGTTGCAAGTTCATCATGTGTCATATCGTGAAGCTTGAGAAGCTCTCCATAAGCAGTAGCTAACTCTATGGCATTTAACTCTTCGCGCTGTATATTTTCTATAAGTGCAAACTGACGCATCTTCTGCTCATCAGAGTTCAGTACGATAGCACGTATCTCTTTGAACTTAGCTAATTTACTTGCGCGAAAACGCCTCTCACCTGCGATAAGAACATATCCATCAATATCTTCAGCTACAACGATAGGCTGAAGGAGTCCATCATTTTTGATAGAGTCAGCAAGTTCACTTAGCGCAGTCTCATCAAATGTTTTTCTCGGTTGAAATGGGTTGGGGCGAATCTCTTTGAGTGGTATCTCTAAAATCTCATCTCTTTGAGAACCCTCATTTTCATAAGCCTCATCTATCTCCCCAAGAAGAGCATCTAATCCACGTCCTAACTTCATTGTTTTCATTATTTTATTATTGCCTGTGCTAAATTTTGGTAAGCAATTGCACCAGTTGATTTTACATCGTAAAGAATAGCAGGTTTCCCAAATGATGGTGACTCTGCTAACTTGACATTACGAGGAACTACTATATAATTTTCCTCTTCATCTTGAAAAAGTTTTCCCTTAAAGTGCTGTTGTAAATCTGCAAACACCTGTTTTGAGAGGTTGTTTTGAGAGCTAAACATTGTTGGTAAAAAACCCTTTATTGTTAGCTTTGTGTTGATTGACTTTCTCACTAACTTTACAGTGTTTAAAAGCTGAGCAAGTCCCTCAAGAGCAAAAAATTCAC
>JALUBM010000296.1 GCA_027044845.1 Sulfurimonas sp. | reverse complement strand
CCTATCTCTTTTAATCTTTGCAGTCCATCATTATTCATATCGCATCCTGTCCATTAAAATAGCTCCAGCAACACTGACATTGAGCGAGTCAAAATCATGTGCCATTTTTATACTTACTATATTATCTAGTTTAGAACTTACTCTTGAGCTAAGTCCTTCTCCTTCATTTCCTAAAACCAATACTCTCTTTTTTACAATTTGTACTTTTTTAATATCTAGACCACCCATATCAGCACCATAACTAGAAAAACCCGACATTTTAAAATCATTAAGAATATTATATATATTATGCTCGACTGCCAAAGGCATATCAAAAAGTGCTCCCGCACTTGTACGAAGAATCGGTTCAATATTGAGGTGTTTTAACCCACTGACAATAATAGCATCAGCACCCAACGCATAAGCACTCCGCACAATTGCACCGATATTCCCGACATCTGTAAGACCAGCTAAGATTATGACGAAATCTTTATCTAAAAATGTTTGGTATTCTTGAAGTTTATAATCTTCAACCTCAGCTAAGAATCCCTGATGATTAGCATTTTTACTCATTTTAACAGCTGCCTCATTGGGAATACGTTTTATCTCAAAATCCATTTTCATAAGACGAGAATATTCTTTCTTATCAAGTTCTTTTGCCAGATATAAAGTCTTAATTTTTTGCGGATAATGATTGATTAAATAATATATTGGTTGCTTTGCATAAATTAACATGAGCGTATTTTACCTAAAAAGTATTTACAACAATCTTTGATATATCTCTTTTATCTTTTCCCCTGTAATTTTATTGATAAGCTTTGCTTGGACTTTCTTCGGTAAGTCAAGTACCAAAATATCATTTTCACTTATAGCAGAGTTTACATGTAAACTCCCAGCTTTTATCACCACAACCCACTCACCTTTATAATTACCGTCTAAATTTTGTAAAATCTCTTTAGCACTTCCTCTAAAGTATTTTTGATACTTTTTTGTTAACTCTTTAGCAAGAAAAATTTCTCTCATCGGTGCTTCATGGCTAAGTTCTAAAAGTAATTTTTCTAAACGATGTGGTGATTCATATAAAACAGTAGTATATCCATTGTGCAGAGCTTGTTGCAAACCTTCACTTCTACTACTGCCTTTATGATCTAAAAACCCAAAAAAGAGCATCTGCGTTTCACAAAATCCACTCGCAACAAAAGCAGTAAGAACTGCATTTGCACCAGGAAGCACATCATAAGCAATTTTGTGGTCTAAACAGTACGAGACCAAAGCCTGTCCAGGGTCACTCACTCCAGGCATACCCGCATCACTTGCGTAAACAATATTTTGTTCAAAAAAAGAGGGTTCTAATTTTTCAACAAAAGCCTGTTCGTTATGTGAATGTAGTGAAACAAATTCTTGATTTTCTTTAAACTCTGTATTGTAACGTTCTTTTAAGATATGGATAAGTTTTTTAGTGAAACGAGTATCTTCACAAAGAAGGGTGTCGGCGTTCCTCAGAGCTTCAATAGCCCTAAGTGAAATATCGCCAATATTTCCAATCGGGGTTGGAACAAGTGTAAGCAAGTTAAAAAATTATTTTTTATTATAACGTGCGTTAAATTTCTCAATACGACCAGCCGTATCAACCATACGCTCTTCACCTGTAAAGAATGGGTGACACTCATTACAAATATCAATTCTCATTTCTGGTTTTTGACTTTTTGTTACAAAAGTGTTTCCACATGCACATGTTACTGTACAATCAACTAATTCTGGGTGAATACCTTTTTTCATTTCATTACCTTTTGATACTCGTCGAAGTACGAATATCTATATATTTTTTAAATCCGTATGGGGGCAGATTTTCTAAGTGGAATTATATCCAAATTTTTCTTAAATTTATAATTTTAAAGGAGTATTTTACTCGCTACTGCAATAACTGCACTTTCTGAGCGTAGTATCATAGGTGTATTAAGACAAAAAACTTCCAATGCTTTTAAAAACTTTTTTTCTTTAGGGGAAAAGCCACCCTCACAGCCTATAAGTACTGTTGTAAAATCACTTTCACATTTGAGTTTTTTGTCTGTAAAATCAAAGACTTTTGTATCGGGGTTTTCTTTTATAAACTGTTCAAGCGTATTACATGTAGCAAACTCCATAAATTGTGTGCGTCCGCATTGTTGATTAGAAGCTTCTACAATACGATCAAATCTTTTAAAATCTAGCTTAAAGTTTTTTTGACTTCGTTCACAATAAATGAAAGTAATCTTTTTCACTCCTAATTCATTAAGTGAAGCCAACACTTTTTCTATTGATTTATTGTCAATGATACACCAGCCAACATGCAGCTCTTTGTCTGTCTTGATTTCAAAAACCTTAGATGAAACAAGTTGCAAAGTAGCATTTCTAGGCTCAATCACCACCAATTTGTAAACATGGAACGTTTTTATATCTTCTTTAGACCGAAATCCCAGCTCATCACCAACATTATGACGGCGTACTTTGATAAGATATTTAAAATCTTCACCTTTAATGCTAAAACGCTCTTGACCTGCATTTTTATTAAGGAGATAAACCATACTATATGAACCACATCCACAAAGACATCAAAAGAACTAACACAAATTCCGCTTGTAAGATAGTTCTTGCGAATGGTTTGTATGCTGCCAATGCATGCTCTTTTTTTGTACTAAGGTATTGTAATGCTTTAAGTCGTTTTGATTCTAAAACAATCAAAACAACCCCTATAATTATCATGACAATATTTTCTATTGTAAAATTCAAATGCTTCGCTGCCATCATTATAATGCCAGTAAAAAGCAATGACCCAAGCAGTGTTATTTCCAAAGGTGTCAAATATAAAGAATTTACTTTTTTATATTTTTTAAGATCATTTGAACTCATTAAAACAAAGAGATTTAGAAAAATCATCACCAAAACTGCTACCGCAGACCAACTATGTAGGCTTAAACCCATATTATACATTTCATTCATAACGAAATTATATTATAATA
>JALUBM010000295.1 GCA_027044845.1 Sulfurimonas sp. | reverse complement strand
AGATATGAAATAATTAGAAAACTTAAAAAAAGCTTTATGTGATTTTTACTTAAAGAGTAAGTATGTGAAGGGAATAGAGTTCTAATTAAGAGTATAAGGATGACTAAATGGGACGCATTAAATTACCAAAACTTGAGCGAGAGATATATCGACAAGAAAAAAATAGCATATCTCAATTATTGGAGAAAGAAATCGAGATTTATTTTGCAATAGTAGAAGAAGGTAACCATTTTAGTATCATCCGAAGTGGGGAAACTACTTATTATTTAACCCTAAAAAAAGAGCAATATCCAGAAGATCAAGAATATATATTAATAGCAGATAAAAAACCTACTAAAGCCAGACTTTCTACTAATACACTTCGTTTAAAATGGGAGCGACATCCAAAACGTATAAATCATACATTGTCTGAAGTTGTTAATTCCTGGAGGGATGATTTTCATTTTATAGAAGAAGATCAAGACAATGACATTAATGGTTTACGATTACCTCAAATAAGTTCAATATATTCTATTTTGAGTCATCTGAAAGTTTCTGATACCTTGGCTACCGTGGTGATGCCTACAGGAACAGGAAAGACTGAGACAATGCTTTCTGTATTGATTGCAAATCGTTGTGAAAAATTGCTTGTTACTGTTCCATCTGATGCATTAAGAACACAAATCTATGAAAAATTTTTCACATTAGGGCTTCTTAAAGATTTTGGAATAGTAGGAAAAAAATCTCTCTATCCTATTGTTGGTGTGATTAAACAAAAATTTAATTCTATAGCTGAACTTGAAATGTTTTTTTCTCAGTGTAATGTTATTGTTACAACTATGAGTATCGTAGCAGGTAGTCCTTTGGATCAACAGGAAAAAATAACTCAGATGTGTTCGCACTATTTTATCGATGAAGCTCATCATGTTAAAGCTCAATCTTGGGATTCTTTTAGAAAACAGTTTGAGGATAAAAAAGTTATCCAATTTACAGCGACACCATTTAGGAATGATAGAAAAAGATTAGATGGAAAAATAATATTTAATTTCCCATTAAAAAAAGCCCAAGAAGAAGGATACTTTAAACAAATAGATTTTTTACCTATTCGTGTTTATGATCCTGAAGAATCTGATATAAGAATTGCTGAAATGGCAGTTCAAAAGTTACGAGAAGATATTGCTGATGGTTATCCGCATATACTAATGGCACGGTGTCGTGATAAAAAAAGAGCAGATAATATTTTTCAACTCTATGAAGTTCATGATGATTTATCACCAGTGGTTATTCATACAGGTGTAAAAGGTAGAAATACTGCACTAAAAGCCATTAAAAATAAAGAGCATAAAATTATTGTTTGTGTTGATATGCTTGGTGAAGGATTTGATTTACCAGAATTGAAAATTGCAGCTTTTCATGATATAAAAAAGAGTCTCCCTATTACATTACAATTTGCAGGAAGGTTTACCCGTACAAGACATGATGAAGAGTTAGGTAATGCCTCTTTTATTGTTAATCTAGCAGATACAGAAGTAGTAGAAGAGCTCAATGAATTATATTCACAAGATGCAGACTGGAACTTGTTATTGTCCTCTCTTAGTGATGATGAGATTGAAGAGAAGTTAGAATATGCAGAGTTTATTTCAGGGTTCCAAAATCTTGAAAACTCATCAATTCCTTTCCAGAATATTAGAATACCAATGAGTTCAGTTGTGTATAAAAACCATTCTATAGGCTGGCATCCTGATAATTTTGAACAAGGCTTTAGCAATTATGATAATTATGAGTATAAGTTTCATGACTATAATGAACAACATAAACTGCTAGTAATTATTACAGCAGAACAGAGTTTTTTGGAATGGGGAGATATTAAAGATATTTATCACCTTGTATGGAATATTACGGTGGCATATTATGATGAGGAAAAGAAGTTACTATTTATTCATGGGTCTGATAAAAGTGGATTATATAAGAATTTGGCAACAGCACTTATTGGAGATGATTCAGAGTTAATTAATGGAATTAATATTTTTAAAGCTTTTCACAACATCAAAAGAGTGAAATTACAGAATGTGGGATTAAAAGAATTTTTGAGTAAGCATATTCGATTCAGAATGAGTGTTGGTTCAGATATTGCTGAGTCATTAACTCTTGCAGAACAGCAAAGGGCTCAAAAAGCTTTTGTATTTGGTTCAGGATTTGAAAATGGTTCCAAAGTCTCTTTAGGTTGTTCTTATAAAGGACGTATATGGAGTTATATGAAAGGTGATTTAAGACAATTTATTGAATGGAATAAAAAACTTTCTAGAAAATTATCTGATCCTGTAATTGATCCTAATCAGGTACTCCGAGATACATTAATTCCTACTTTAATTACAGAACGTCCGCCTGTCTATCCTATGTGGATTGATTGGGATGAGGAAGTATACGTATATAAAGAGACAAAATATTCATTTATGATTAATAGTATTTCATACGATTTTTTTAATTCTGAATTACAAATATGTGATCCTTCTGTGGATGGTGGATTATTTTTTGAATTAGTTACAGAAGATCGAAAAATTAAATTTGAGCTTACTCTATTTGAAAGAACAAAAGAAGATGGAACTATTATGGAGGACTTCTCTATTAATAATCTATCAGGGATTAATGTAAGTATCTCATATGGGACAACAACTATAAGTATTGAAGATTATTTTAAGAGGTATACTCCCACAATATGGTTTGCAGATGGCTCATCGTTGACAGGTAATGAATTTGTTACTCTCAAACAAATTATTAGTCCATACCCAAGGGAGCATTTAATAGATGACTGGGATTGGACAGGTGTTGATCTGGCAAAAGAAGCACAAAAAGTATCTCCTAAAATAACAGATTCCATTCAATATAAAGTAATAGAAAGACTAAAACAAGAAGATTTTGATGTTATATATGATGACGATGGTTCTGGTGAGATTGCAGATATTATCACAATAAAATTAGAAGAGAAAAAAATAAAAATTAACTTGTACCATTTAAAATATGCTAGTGGTGGAGTGGTTAGTAATCGTATAGGAAATTTTTATGAAGTATGTGGACAAGCACAAAAATCGATACATTGGAAACATAAAGATGGAAATGAATTTATTAATCATTTACTAAGAAGAGAAAGAAAAAAATGGGATGGAGCAGAATGTTCTCGATTGATCGATGGGTTTGGTACCATTGAAGAACTTGAAAAACTGTTAATTATTATGAAGAAACAGATACCTGTTGAGTATGTTAATTATATCGTGCAGCCTGGTGTATCATCTCAGAATATTTCTGATGAAATTTTAACGTTATTAGGTGTTACAGAAAACTATTTGATGGAGTTTGCTGGCATACCGTTAAAGGTTGTAGTCAATAATGTATAATAAAAGAAATATATAGATGAAATCATTTTGGAATAAAGGCGAAAAAGACATAATTAAAGGTCTTGATATTTTAGGCTTACGAGGTGTAGATCAGCATATTGAGACTCAATTACTTGCATCGATTACAACTATCTCCATTAGAGCACGCTATCTTTCATTGATACCTTGGACGGTTGGTGAATTTTTCAATATCTATGAAGGGGAAACCAACCTAGATAGTGATGAAATTAGGATGCAGCTTATGCAGGTTTTTGATCGGCTTGATCTTGTCATTATTTTGTCTACAAATTATGAAAAAAGAAAAGATCCCAATATCATAGATACAGGTATTATTGGCAGAGAGGTCTATGATAAAGTTGTTCAAGAATTTGAAAAAAATGGAGGAATTGATAGAAGTATTTTGAAAGACAAAGCGAAAAAGCCTTACTATACTAACCCTTCTTTTGGAACCTATTATAATCCATGTAGGGGCTTTGGATTACTTGCTCATTCTTCTACCGCACCTGTTGCCCTCCCACCAAATGGTAAAAAAATATATGAAATTCGAAAAGCATATATTCCTAGGGACAATAGTGTATTAAAATGGTTGCTATATGGAGGCTTGCTAGATGGAGATATGATATCTGAAGCAGCAGCATTTTTTTCAATAGCCCATATCTCCAGTATAAAAGAGGAGATGACCCTTTTACAGGAATCATTCCTTATTCCATTCGATACTTCTAATATAGAGGTTGAAGAAAGTTATGCCAAGTTTAATGAGACAATTGAATGGATCCTAAGAAATATTGATGTAGAGAAAAGACCTTATGAGTTAATTAACGATAATTATGAATATTGTATTACAAAAAGTGCAGATCAGTTAAGTGTTATTGAGCTTCATTGGTTTGAGTTTGAGTTACGACGACGTATACATTATTCTCTTGAACTTCTCTTAAAGGCATTGTCTTTAAGTTTGGATGAGCTTAATGGAGCTAAAGTTGAAAGAGTTATAGAGACATGGCTTGAAGATATAGAACTATCCAATAATTTTCCTAAGGGTACACAATATTTTATAGGTACACTAAAAGAGTATCACGACTTTTTAGATAAAGATGAATTTTTCAATCCTGAACCTGTAGGAGCTTCTGAACAGGCACTTCATGCTATTTCAGTTCTTGAAGTATGTCGATTGCAGTCGATTGATCTACTTGAACATATTAGTGAGGTTGAAGGTATTGATTACATGCGAAAAACATTTAATATTTTATTTGAATTTGAAGAGAAACCTGTTTATACGGTCTTGATAGAAGTATTAAAATATTGTGTCATTGAACCACATTTAAAAACAACCCTACGAAAAATGGGGCAGGATCAGCAGTGTTCTTTACGTTTTTTCCCAGAGGGACAAAAGCTTATGCCTACTGGTGTGGAAACAAAAGCAGGTATTAGTGGTAGTAGACTAAATAATACGATGCGTATGATGTCAGATATTGGATTTTGTGAAGCAGGTAATGGCGGTACTTTTGTAAAGAATGAGATGAGTGATACTGTTATCACACGATTAGGAGCTAGGGTATGAGAGGAGATATTTTACAAGCTATCAGTAATGAAAAAAATGTCAATAGTGTGATAGTTCTTACTCATAACATTGATTTTATATTTATTCAAACAGTTGTACTGAAACATTTAAAGAAGATAGGAAACCCTACATTGACAATATATGCAGATGCTCAATGTGTAGAAGAGAGTTATGCAAATCAAAAGTTAGTAATTAGTGGTCTTGGAAAACGTTATAGAGTAGTACCTGTAAATATGGGTAAAGCATATAGGCGATTTCATCCTAAAGCTGTTTTAGTATCAGGAAAAGAAAAGGCATCACTTTTTGTAGGAAGCGGTAATCTTACTTTTGGAGGATGGAGACAAAATGCAGAGATTTGGAATAGTTATAAAAGTGATGAAGATGGGACAGCCATCTTTTGTGCTTTCAAGAAATATTTGGATGGTTTAGTAAATTGGTTACCTAATAACAATAATATTTCTAAACCAATCAGTGAAGCTTATGATAATGCTACCGCATTATGGTCATTGGATATGGATGAGCCAAAAGGTTTAGTTGGTTGGATAAATAACAATGATTCATTGATAGAACAGATGAAAAAGTATGTTTCTGGAGAATGTGAACGCCTAATTATCCAAAGTCCTTATTTTGATAGAGAAGGTAAGACAATTGAACGGTTAAATACTACTTTTAAACCTAAGAAAATTGAGATCTTTGCACAGAATAGACATTCAGAGCTTACAAAAGAAATCATTGATACTCTGGCAAGTAATACATCTGTCAGGGCAACGGATTTTATACATGTTAATCTAGAAAAAAAGAAGCAGGCTTTCATGCATGCAAAATTCTATGCTTTCGTCTATAGTGATAGGGTAGTTGTATTTTCGGGTAGTGCTAATTGCTCTCAGGCTGCATTAGCTACAGATGGTACACATTTTGGTAATGCAGAACTCATGAGTATCAGAGAAATCTCTTTAGATGAGTTTGAAACAAGCTATACCAATGATATAGAGATAGATAGTGTAGAGTTTATTCCAAAGACACGAGAAGAGGTAGAAGAATCATATGATGATAAATCAGAAGAAAATCCTGTTCAACTATATTTAGCTCAGTATGAATATAAACATATCAAGGTTGCATATAAACTCAAATCTGGATATCAAATTGTTGCTTGTCAGATAGATGGTGTTGAATATAATGTTAGATTTGGAGATGAAGATATTTTATATATTGAAGAACTTGATATTGATCCCATTCGTTTATGTTTACTGTTTAAAGAGATTGATACAGACAAAGTTTTTTCTTCCAGTGAAATATGGGTTGATTATGAAGAAGAGCTTTCAACTTCTGGGAAAAGAAGAAGTTTAAATGATTTTATACAGGGAAGTACAGATACTTTTTGGAGCCATACTGCTTTTGGTGAACTTTTAAAAGTATTCAATGAATATCTTACACATGCCCCTAAGCGTGAAAATAGTAACCCTTTGGATGAATCTAAAGCTAGTGATGCAGAGACAAAGAGGACTCTTTTTAATACTAGTGATGTATTTGTTGATAGTTATGATTTTACAAATGTACATTCAGACTTATCTAAAAGGTATAGTTTTGATATAAATGCTATTCTAAAACAGTATCTGGGGATAAAAAGCCATACTCAAGAAGATACTGAAGTTTTAACACAAGAAGAATTAGAAGAAAAACTTAAAAATGACTCTGTTGATATTAACCAGGGTGATTTTGAAAAAAAAGAAAAATATGAATTAAAATCAAATGAAAAAAAGAAAATTAAAAATCTCATAGAAACGCTTGTTGATGCATTTACGAACAAAGAAATTATTGAAAATAGACCTTTACATGTATTATTTGATGATTTGAAGGTTGCATCAATTATCTTACGCCTTGGATATGATAATGATTGGATCAGTAGCGAAGAGTATTTTGATGCTACTTATACACTTTGGACAGAATTTTTCTTTTCTTGTGAAGAGGATGAAAAAAAAGGATACCTAGAACTAAAGCTTATTCAAGAAGATAGTAGAGTAGAAGATTTACAATCAGCAGAACTGAGTGCAACAATGTTAGCTTGGCTGTTTTCAATAGAGCCATCTACTGATATTAAATATATAAGATTGTTACTTTCTGCAATACTGGTTCATGCAAAGTACAGATGGGTATTTACGGGTGCAGATAAAGAGAGTATAAATTTTGAACTTAATAAAGTATTGACAGTATTAAATATCCAAGATATGGATGAAGTCTTACAAATATATGGAATGTTATGGGGGCTTGTAGTTAGTAATGGTGAAGCTTTAAATGAAATTCTTGATAAGTTGTCAAAAGTTTCTGTGAGTATGTATAAAGATAAGTTAGCGTTTAGAGAAGTAGAAAGAGGTGAAATATTGTGGCAAGGTAAAGAAGATTTTTATATTGTTACAAATAAGTATATGCGAAAACGTAAGCCAAAAAGTGATGATAGGGCACATACAATTTCTCTCAATCGTTCACAAAGAGAAAAATCTTATGTGGTGAACTTTACACTGCCTCTTCTTGATTTAATTAAAGTTAGTGAGTTAGGTATATCTCAATCCTCTCAAAAGGCAATTCAAATATTCAGTCAAGATTATTTGATTAATAAAATTCATTTTTAGAAAAAGACATGTTATTATAGTAGTAAAAAATCAAAAAAATTACCACTATTTTAATTATTGTGGTAGAATAGTGGTAATTTTACACCTATAAGGCATACTTACTATGGAAGTTGGTTATATTCCTCCTAAATTACCACTAAAGAAAGATATAGAATCAAAAGCAGTTCTCAAGCAAATTATCAAGGCAAATCGTGCCTTGGCAGAGTTAAAAGGGGCTGCTCGCTCCATACCAAACCAAAGCATACTTATAAATGCTCTCTCACTACAAGAAGCTAAAGACTCTTCCGAGATAGAAAATGTTGTCACTACTCATGATGAACTCTATCGCGCAGGTGTGAGTTCTCAAAACATTTCTGTTGAGGCTAAAGAGGTACAGCGTTATCGTGAAGCACTTTATCTTGGTTTTGAACTTGTGCAGGAGAAAAAACTACTTTTAAAACGCCATATCGTAGCTATACAACAAAAGCTTGAAGATAATGATGCAGGGATTCGCTCACAAAGTGGTACAGTGCTCAAAGACAGTCGTGGTAATGTAGTCTATATGCCACCGCAAAACTATCAAGATATTCAAAATTTGATGGATAATTTGGAGGAGTATATTAACAACAGTGAGCTTGATGATTTTGATATTTTGACCAAGATGGCAATCATACATTACCAATTTGAGTCAATTCACCCGTTTTATGATGGAAATGGGCGTACAGGCAGAATCATAAATATACTTTACTTGATACTCAATAATCTTTTGGATGTACCCGTTTTATACCTTAGCTCTTATATCATAGAGCATAAAAGTGAGTATTACACACTTCTCAACAAAGTACGAAAAGAAGATGCATGGGAGGAGTGGGTGCTTTACATGCTTAGAGGAGTTGAGACGACATCACTTCAAAGTGTTGTGCTAATAGAGAAAATAGTAAGTTTGATGCATAAAACAAAAGAGATTTTAAAAGCAAATTTTTCCAAATTTTACTCAAAAGATCTACTTGAGATACTTTTCAAACATCCATATACAAAGATAACATTCCTTATAGATGAGTTGGGTGTAACTCGTAAAACTGCTACTTCGTATCTTAAAGAGCTAGAAGTTTACGGCATACTCAAAAGTGTAAAAGTAGGGCGTGAGATATACTTTGTCAATGTCAAGCTTTTTGAACTTTTACGGGTGAGGGGAAGTGATGAGTAGCAGCTGGATACGAGAAGCCAATTATGTAGAAAAGAAATTTTTAGAACAGCTTAAGGCTCAAGGGTGGAAAACTTTAGTCATTGCCGATAAAGAGAATAAACTTAGAACACAAAATGCACTGCTTGGTCGAAGTAGTTTTAAAGAAGTGCTTTTAAAAGAGAGACTCTTTAGTGCTATCAAAAAGATAAATGGTTCATGGCTTAGAGATGAGCAGATAGATGAAGTTATAGCTACACTTGCAAATGTAAATGAGGGCTCTCTTTTTGAAAACAACCTAGCATCTACTGCACTTTTACTTGAAAACACATCGGTAGATATAAACTACGAGACAGAGGCGAAATCTCCAACTGTAAAATATATAGATTTTGAAAATATAGAAAACAATGACTTTTTGGCAGTTTCACAGTTTATGGTGGATGGTGCTGAGACTATCATACCTGACATCACTCTGTTTGTAAATGGCATTCCCTTGGTGGTAGTGGAGTGTAAAGCTCCAGACATTACAGACCCAACTGCAGAAGCTGTCAATCAGCTCAAGCGTTATATGAATGCAAGAGGAACCCAGCAAAGTGAAGGTGCATCAAAGCTTTTTCATACCAATGCTTTTGTAGTAACTAGCTCACGAACAGAAGCAAAATCTGGAACTATCAGCTCAAACTTGGAACATTTTTTGAGTTGGAGAGATCCATATCCTAAAAATTTAAGTGAGTTTGGTGATGATGAGCAAGATATTTTAATAGCGGGTATGCTTGCACAACAAAACCTTTTAGAGATACTCAGAGATTTTATTATTGTGATGGGAAGTGGTCGAAAACGCATAAAAATTGTATGTCGTTATCAACAATATCGTGCTGTTAAAAAGAGCATAAAACGCATACTTGAAGCAAAAAGTGCCAAAGAGAGAAGTGGAGTTATTTGGCATACTCAAGGGAGTGGTAAATCACTTACTATGGTCTTTCTTATAAAACACTCCAGAACACTTGAAGCGATGCAAAACTATAAAATTGTTTTGATTGTCGATAGAAGTGATCTTGAAGAACAGTTAGAAGAGACAGCAGCACTTACCGGAGAGAAAATTTTGGTGGCATCAAGTGCGAATGATTTGAAGAAAAAACTCTCCAATGATGTAAGTGATATTACTATGACTATGATGCAAAAGTTCAGTGATGATATTGAGAGTGCACTGAGTGAAAAAGAGGAGATACTTGTCCTCATCGATGAAGCACATCGTACACAGTACTCAAAACTTGGGGCATCACTCAGACTAGCATTGCCAAATGCTGTTAAACTTGCTTTTACAGGAACACCAGTTGGAAAAACGGTTGATTCTTTTGGCTCTTACATAGATACTTATAAAATAAAAGAGGCTGTAGCTGATGGTGCGACAGTACCCATAGTCTATGAGGGGATGACTTCAAAAGATGCAATTGACAACAGAGGAGAGTTTGACTCTAAATTTGAAGATCTCTTTGGGGAGCTTACAAAGGAGCAAATAGAGGAGATAAAGAAAAAGTATGGAACAAAAGGGGATATCCTTGAAGCACCTAAACGCATAGAGATGATAGCCAAAGATATAGTGCGACACTATATAAAAAATATCTTGCCAAATGGTTACAAAGCGCAAGTAGTAAGCTCTTCACGAAAGGCTGCACTTCGCTATAATGAAGCACTGAGTAAAGCTTTAAAAGAGTACTATGAAAATATGACGGATGATGAGCCTTATAAAGAGCTGGTTGGCAGATTGAGTTCAACTGTTGTTATATCGCATCAACACAATGACAATCCAGATGAATTTCCAAAAGAGTTTAGCTCCAAAACACATAAAGAGAAGAGTGTCGCAGAGTTTAAACAAACTCTCGAACTCTCACCTCTTGCTTTTTTGGTAGTGAGTGATATGCTTTTAACCGGTTTTGATGCACCCATAGAGCAGGTGATGTATCTTGATAAAAAACTAACAGCACATAATCTTCTTCAAGCCATAGCACGAGTAAATAGAACTTATGAGGGAAAATCTCAAGGACTTATAGTAGATTATTATGGTGTGGGAGCACATCTTAAAGAGGCTTTGAGTAATTATGAAAACGATGAGATAGAAGATGTAATGAGTGATAAGAGTGAACTTTATAATCAACTTGAACTATCCCATAGAAAGGTGATGCAGTTCTTTGATGCACATGGTATAGAAGAGATAAGTGAAGCAACATTTGAGGATGCTATTATTCTTTTAGCTGGTGAAAAACTGCGTCAAGAGTTTAAAGTACTTTTTAAAGAGTTTACAAAAGTTATAGACTCTATTTTACCAGATCCTATTAAGCGATTTTATCTTGATGATGCTAAAGTTTTAGCAGCCATTAAAAATGAAGCTGCACGAAGATATAGAGATGTTGCACTTAACATTGAAGGTATTGGTGCCAAAGTAAAAGCTTTGATAGATGAGCATCTTGTAAGTCAAGGGATAGAGACAAAAGTAAGAGCTATCTCTATACTTGATGATGAGTTTGAACAGGCACTCAAGGGGAGAAGCGACAAAGCAGTTGCTTCTGAGATGGAACATGCTCTGCGTTATACTATTCATATAAACCTAGATAAAGACCCGATCTATTATAAATCTTTAGCTGAAAAGTTGGAAAAAATTATTGCAGAGCATAAAGGGGAGTGGGAAAAACTTGTAGAAAAACTTTCAAAGTTTAAAGAAGATATGGAAGATGGTCGTGAACTCCTAGAGGTATTTGAAAAGATTGGCTGTGAGGTATGTATGCCTTACTATGATCTTTTTGTTAGTTATTTTAATGAGGATGAGTGTACGCAGGAAGAACTATGCGATACTATAGTGGAATTGGTCATTAATAGTGTTGAGATGGCATCACGGGAGATACAAAGGGTTGATTTTTGGGGTGCAACAGGTCAGAGTGCAAGGCATAACTTAGAGAACTATCTTGTTGGGCTCATTGCTAACACCAAACAAAAGAGTTTAATTACAAAAATTGCTGAGATAAAAGAGCAGTTTATGAGTATCACTAAAGAGAATCATAAAAACTTGGAGGACTTAGAGCTTGCTAATTGATTATGATGTAGTTCGCTCAAATCGTAAAACTATAGAAATTTCAGTAGAGCGAGATGCTAACATTTTGATTAAAGTGCCTTATGACCTAGCTGATGAAGCCATAGAAAAACAGGTACATAAAAAAAGACTTTGGATCTGGGAGAAACTGGTAATAAAGAAATCGTATCAGAGTGATATAGAGCATAAAAAATTTGTCTCCGGAGAGAGTTTTTTATATTTAGGAAGAAACTATCGCTTAGAGATGAGTGATGAAGATATAGGATTAAAACTTAAAAACGGATGGTTTGTTCTTGGTAAAAAACAGCACTCTAATGCAAAAGAGGTTTTTAAAGCTTGGTACAGTGAACATTTCAGAAAAAAATTGCAACAACGACTTAAAATATTTGGAAAAAACTATGGTCTTGGGGTGTTGGATTTTCGTGTTTTAGAGTTAGGCTACCGTTGGGGGTCCTGTTCTAAAGATGGTACACTGAACTTTAACTGGAAGATAGCAATGGCACCTTTGGGAGTTGTTGATTATATCATTGCTCATGAAATTGCACATCTAAAAGAGGCAACACACAGTGAGAAATTTTGGAAAGAGGTTCAAAGACTTATGCCGAATTATCTGGAGAAAAAAGAGTGGTTAAAGCAGAATGGACATGAGCTTTCTATTTAAAAAAGTGTAAAGTGTTGTGTAAACTAGTCATATGTAGCGTTCTATACTTATAATTTGTTATATATTTAAGTTTAAACTATTTGATATCTTGTAATAAATGAACTGAGTATTTTTCAAGAGAATTTACGTTATGTTTACCATGGCTCTAAAGACCTTTCGAGGGTAGTTTTAGACCAATAAATTACATTTTTATAGGCTCTTTTAAAAACAAGACTGGGCTTCTGTATGAATTTAGAAACGGTTAATTATTTATTAGCACAAAATTTTCATCATTTGTTTTAAATTCATTTAATAATTCTGTAACAATATTGCTTGTTATATTTTCTTCCTCAATAAAGTATCCAGAATATGTACTGAAAAGATAATAGTTAAATTGTTGTTGAGCATTTGTAGACACGCACCCCATTTGGACAGAGTGCGCATAATAACTTGGACAAGTCACGCATAAGTACTTGGACAGCATACGCATCCATTATTTGGACAG
>JALUBM010000294.1:1367-2982 GCA_027044845.1 Sulfurimonas sp. | reverse complement strand
ATGTAGGCTAATCATATTTTTATCGCTATATGAGAGAAAACAAATCTTTTATGAATTTTATAACATCACGTACTTTTTTATAGTAGGCTATACTATAATATTGTAGGTAGAAAATAGAAATATAAGGAAGATTATCATGAATAAAAAATTTGTCGTTTCGATAGCCTTGGCTTTTGGAATTTTTACTTCAACGCTACAGGCAGTTGAATATAATCTCAGTGTGGGTTTACATGATTTTGTAGTCAGTGACATTAAAAACGATGTTGCAGCCGATGGTATAGACTCTGGAACATCTCATACTTTGGGGATAAATACTGCTATCTATGTCAAACATACTACTCCATCAGGTATTAAAATGCTAGCAAAGGCTGAAGCGTTTTTAGACAGAGATAAAGATCATTTAGATGCAGATCATTACCCTGTGTGGTTTGATTTTTTAATCACTCTTGATGGAAAGATTTATAAAATCAATGATAACAACAGCATTACATGGCATGTCTTAATGGATAACAAACAAAATACAGTCAGTTGTATTGAAAGAGAAGTACGACAGCATGTCGGTGCTGGTTATGAGTACACAAAAGGTGGACTGCGCTTGGAAGCAAGTGGATATGTGGGATTTTATTATATAGAAATCGATGATGACACTCCATCAGCACGAGGTTATACACGACAAGATACAGATGATGGGGAAGCTTCCAATGTTTTCTCTTTAGAGGGAGATTATAAATTTAATGCCGATTGGTCACTATCTGGATATGCACGTAATTATGCTGCAAATGCAGGGTTTGAGACTTTGGAAAAAGATTATGAACTTCGTTTAACATATGCAGGAGCAGTAGATACTTTCGGAAAAGGAAGCACATTGAATTTGAAAATAAAACACTCGGCTTATGATTTTGGTAGATTTTATCGCCCAAGTGTAGGTGTACCCATTTTACCTTTTGACAACGATACTTTGATTCAAGCGTATGTCACGGTCCCACTCCATTTTTAAAAATAAAATTAGAGAGAAATAGAAATGAAATTAATTATAATACTGGTGTTTATATGGAGTTCACTTTTTGGTGCAGAAAAGATACACCCTGGGATACTACAAGGGTATCTTACTTCAAAAGAGAAACCTAGTAGTTTAGCGTTATTACGCCCAGCACCAAAACCGGGTTCAATGGAGGCTAAACGAGATAAAGAGATAAGCGATAAACTCATAGCTCTTCAAGGCACAAAAAGATGGGATTTAGCTCGTGATGATGCAAATGTTTACTTTCCAAAAGCTGCAGATATTTTCAGTTGTGCTCTGGGTATAAATATCTCAAAGAAAGAGACACCTCATCTTTATACTCTTTTGCGTCGCAGTTTGACTGACGCAGGGTACTCTACAGAAGAGGCAAAAAAAGCCTACAAAAGAGAACGACCTTTTATGAAAAACCATAAACCAATCTGTACACCAGAAGATGAGAAGATACTCAGACAAGATGGCTCATACCCATCTGGGCATACTGCACTAGGATGGGCATGGGCTTTGATACTCTCTGAAATCGCACCACAAAAAGCAGATGCTATTTTAGCCAGAGGTATGGCGTACGGGGAGAGTCGTATGGTCTGTAATGTTCAC
>JALUBM010000294.1:0-1357 GCA_027044845.1 Sulfurimonas sp. | reverse complement strand
AAGATTTGCAAAAGGCAAAAGAGGAGTACCAAAGAGCTGCACTCAAGGGAACTCCACTCGAAAAAGATTGTTCTCTAGAGTCGCAAGCCTTGCAGATGAGCAGTAAACTGCTCAAATGAGTTATTTGATAAGCTCAATGTCCGATGGTGACCACGTTTTGTCAAACCAAGGTTGGAGTGGTCCGTAGAGTCTAAGCAGTACAAACCATGCTTTGCTTGGTACGGTCTGTGTCCAGTTGGCTTTTGGTGCGCCTTTTGGAAGTTCTGGTCCAAAGTAGAGAGTGACTGAGCCGTCTTTGTTGTAAACGAGTTTGTCACGTTTGTTGTTCTTGCTAGGATATTTTGAACCACCCGGTATTTGCAATTCTGAGCGAGTTTGCGGATCATAAACGACAACTGACCAAAAATCTTTTGCCGGTACATTTGCCGGAATTACTAACTTATAACTCTTTTCTCCATGAAGGATGTTGCCATCTTTATCTGCTGTATCAAAGGCATAGTTTGAACCTATACCGGGAATCTCAAGTGCCATTGCAGGAGTATTTACCGTTGCACTGTAAAAGAAAAGAGTTCTCGCATCGAGGTTACGACCTCCTTTGCCTCCATCAAGCAGCCATTGATAATCTTTCCCTATAAAACCTGTGTACCACTGCTTGCCTTTGTAAAGATAAGCATTTTTGTCGCGCGGTCGTAGTGAGATAGCTCTTGCAGTTGCGTTTCCAACGGCCACTGCATCTTTTAAGATCTTTGTCATTCTTGCATCTGGCTTGAAAGGTTTTCCTTTTTCAATGCCAATTGCCGCTGCAAGTCCACGAAGTTCAGGATCAAGAAATGACACCGGTTCATACTGGAGTACATGATTTAACTCTTCATAAAATTTGTAGTTGTTTGCATGAATAGTATTGAAAAATTTATCACTTCCATTTACAAACTGCATCTTTTTGTGATCTTTTGCCTTGCTAAGTGGGTAAATTTTTAGTCCTGTTCTCCACATCTTTGAAGCAGCATCAGGCTTGCCATCTTCTAAAAATCCACGAAGAATCATCCAGTTTGTGTACGATGTAGACTGTGCTATCCAAACCTTTGTTTTTTTACCACCGATATCTATAATAGTTGTCATATCTTTACCACGATATTTCATGCCGTTTTTAGTAGGTTTAAGCTTGCCTTTGTAATTAGGTGGAAGGATGACATAAGTGCCTCCTTTCTTCGCATCAGGACCTGGAGCTCCCATATCTACCACAAAACGAAAAAATGCATCATCAACAGTACCAGGACCAGCCCCCGCAGGCATTTCTATGACAGTTGGACCATTCTTTTTAAGGTCTATAATAGCACTTGCATAGACGGTATCAGTA